>CAZVFF010000011.1:18106-21761 GCA_964626395.1 uncultured Iamiaceae bacterium
GTCCATGCCGGCGACCTCGGCCGACAACGCCCGGTCGAAGACCAACCCGACGGCCCGGGCATCACCCAACAGCTCGGCCAGTTCGGTCGCCGAGTACCGGTGGTTGACGTTCACCGGCAACGCGCCCAGTTTCCAACCGGCGAGCTGCGCTTCGATCCATTCGGTGCAGTTGGGGGCGAAGATCCCGAAGGTGTCGTCGCGTCCCACCCCGGCGGCGACCAGGTGTGCCGCGAACCGGTTCGCCCGGTCGTCGAGTTCGGCGAAGGTGAGACGCCGGTCGGCGCACACGAGGGCTTCACGGTCGGGCACACGGTCGACCGCGTACTCCCAGACGTCCGCGAACGAGAAACTGCGGGGTGGGGGGACCTCGGACATGGACCCCGACGCTACCCCAGAGCACTCCTAGTATGTGACGGTCCGTCAGAAACCTTGTGCTGTGCGTGCCGCACCGTTCCGCCGTCCCCCATCGAGGAGCCCGCCCGTGACCGTCCGTCCCCCCCTGCAAGGCGTCCGTGTCGTCGAGGTGTCGATGCTGGGGCCCGCCGGCATCACCACCCCGTTGGCCGAACTGGGTGCCGAGGTCATCAAGGTCGAACCCGCTGCGGGGGACTACATCCGGCGCATGACCTGGCCGATCGTCGAGGGTGTCTCGCTGATGCACCTGCACCTGAACCGGGGCAAGGAGTCGATCGTGCTGGACCTGAAGAACCCCGAGGGCGCCGAGGTGTTCCGGGACCTGGTGCGTGACGCCGACGTGGTCGTCGAGGCGATGCGCCCCGGCGGGCTGGACCGGCGCGGTCTGGGCTACGAGGAGCTGGCGAGGATCAACCCGCGGATCGTGTTCATCACGATCTCGGGCTACGGCATGACCGGACCGTACGCGGACCTGCCCTCCCACGGCATCGCGTACGACACCTGGGCGGGCATCGTCTCGCCCGAGGTGACCGACGACGGGTTCACCGTGATCCCCGAACACGTGTCGATCGGCATCAACGCCGGCCCCGTCTACGGCGCGTTGGGGATCCTGGCCGGCGTGATCGGCGCCCGGGAGACCGGACGTGGCTACCAGATGGAGATCGCGCAGTCCGACGCCGCCGCGGCGTTCGACTGGTACCGCTCGGAGTCCTACAAGGCCTACGAACGCCCGCAGTCCGAGGTGACCGGCAACGCGGCCGACGACTTCGAGCGGCGTGCACCGGGCACGGCGGGCATGCGCGAAGGGGTGCGCTACCAGATCTACGCGACCTCCGACGACCGCCACGTGCTGTTCATGGCGTCCGAGCAGGCGTTCTGGCGGAACTTCTGCGCCGGCGTCGGCCGGATGGACCTGTTCGAGAAATGGCCCGGTTCCGAGTACGCCGACCACGCCCGGGGCAACACCGAACTGCACGCCGAACTGCGCGACGTCTTCGCGTCCCGCACCGCGGACGAATGGCTGGCGTTCGGCGGCGAGGTGAACACGCCGATCGCGCCGGTGAACACGCCGGCGAACATCGGCGACGATCCGCAGTTCGCGGCCCGCATGGGGTGGATCCCGGCGTCGGAACTGGGTGCGGACCAGCTGCCCACCCCGATCAAGATCGTCGGGGAGACGTTGCCGAACCCCACGCACGCGCCCACCGTGGGCCAACACACCGAACAGGTGCTGCGCGAGGTCGCCGGCTACGACGACGACCGCATCGCCCGGCTTCGTGGCAGCGGCGCCATCGGCTGAATCGTCGGTTCGAGCGGTGCTGTGCGAGGCTGACCGGACCCCGCACCGACACGATTGGACGACGCCATGACCGCCGTCACCACCCCGAGCGAACGTCGTTCGGACCCCGCCATCACCGCATTCCGGATCATCGCGATCGCCGAAGCGATCTCCTGGGCCGGTCTGCTGATCGCGATGGCCTTCAAGTACTCGTTGACGAAGACGGCCACCGGCGTGGAGATCATGGGCCCGATCCACGGGGTCGTCTTCATCGCGTACCTGATCGTGACCCTCGTGGTCGCCTCGCGGTTGGAGTGGAACATCAAGCTGACCCTGATCGGCCTGTTCGCGGCGGTGCCGCCGTTCGCGACGGTCGTCTTCGAGGTGTGGGCCGGACGTGCCGGCCACCTGGAACCGCCGGCCGCGACGACCAAGACGCCGGCCCGCCCCGCCGCCTGAACCACCGCGGCCCGGCGGGCACGCCGTGTGGTGCCCGGTCGAGCCGCGGGGACGGGTCGGTGACGACGTCGAGGTCCTAGAGTTCTGACGGGTCGTCAGATCCGCGTCAGCCACACGAAACGGGAGCGAACCATGGACCTGTCCCCCACCGACGTGCAACGACAGCTCGGCGAGGCACTCGACGTGTTGTTGGAACGCTCCGCCGGCCCCGAGGACGTGCGTGCGGCCGAGGCGACGGGCGGTTTCTCGCCCGGGTTGTACGCGGCGTTGGCCGAGATGGGCATCTGGGCGATGGGCCTGCCCGAGGCGGTGGGCGGCATGGACGCGGCGCTGGCCGACCTCGCCGTCGCGGCACGCTCCTGTGGGGGGCGCACCGCGCCCGTACCGGTCGTCGGTTCGCTGGTCGCCGGACGTCTCCTGGCCACGGTTGCCGCGAACGACCCCCGGTGCGGCACCATCGCCGAGGGTTCGACGCTGGCGGTGTTCGCACCGCGTCCGGTCACCGGGTCGGTGGCCGGGGTCGTGCCCGGCGGGTCGGTCGCCGACGCCGTCATCGCGTTGGTCGACGGCGAACTGGTGGTCGTCGACGGTCCGGGCCGTGACGGCACGGCGTTCCCCAACACCGCCCACGCACCGTTGGCCGACATCCCGGTCGGCCCGGACGCCCCCGGGCGCACGGTGCTCGCCACCGGCGACGAGGCCGGCCGGCGTTTCGCCGCCGCGCAGGACGAATGGCGGGCACTGACCGCGGTGTGGTTGTGCGGCCTGGGGCGCGCCGCGTTGGACCTGGGGGTCGACTACGCGAAGGAACGTCACCAGTTCGGCGTGCCGATCGGGTCGTTCCAGGCGGTCGCGCACCCCCTCGCCGACGTGGCCTGCGCCCTGGACGGCGCCGACCTGCTGGCCGCAAAGGCGATCTGGGCGCTCGACGAAGCCGAACCGATCGGGCCCCGGTTCGCATCCAGCGCGTTCGGTTTCGCCGGCGAGACCGCCGAGGAGGCCACCAAGGTGGCGTTGCACGTCCACGGCGGCTACGGGTTCATGGACGAGTACGACATCCAGTTGCTGTTCCGCCGGGCCAAGGCCACCCGGTTGCTGCTCGGCGATCCCCGCCGGGAACTGCAGACCCTCGCCGACCGGTTCGTCCCCGTCGACCCGGCCGGAGTCCCCGACGGGCTGCCGGCGACATCCGTGCCGGCGATGTCCCCGGCGGACGCGGTCCCGCCCGACGCCCCGCGGCGCGGGCCGGAGTTCCGGCTGGGTGCCGACGTGGAGGCGTTCCGGGACGAGGTGGCCGCGTTCCTGGAACGTCACGTCACCGACGAGGTGATCGAGACCGCCCACGACACCGGTACCATCCACGACTGGGGTCTGCACCGGGCCATGGCCTCCCAGGGTTGGATCTCGGCCGGGTGGCCCGCCGAGTACGGCGGTGGTGGGCGTTCCCCACTCGAGATGAACGTGCTCAGCGAGCAGATGTACCTCTCGGGTGCGCCGGTGGAC
>CAZVFF010000012.1:0-20480 GCA_964626395.1 uncultured Iamiaceae bacterium
AGGTCCGGGTCGGCCGTGGCGGACACACCCATGACCATGTCCGTCAGCATCTGGTCCATGTCCGCACGACCGGTGCCGTCCCGGTTGGTGAAGTCGTACACGCCGTAGAAGGGCACGGCGCACGCCACGGAGGTGTCGACGTCCTCGAAGCCGGGTTGGAATCCGGGTTCGTTCGCGGTGAGCGCGGCGAGCGACGCGAGGTGCCCGCCGGCGGATCCGCCGGTGATCGCCACGAAGTCGGGGTCGCCGCCGTATTCGGCGATGTGTTCCCTGATCCAGGCCAGTGCCCGTTTCACGTCGACGATGTGCGCCGGCCACTTGGCTCGTGGCGACAGCCGGTAGTTGATCGAGACGCACACCCAGCCACGTGACGCCAGCCGCTCCATGAGCGGCATGCCCTGTTGGTCCTTGTTCCCGATGACCCAGGCGCCACCGTGGACCTGCAACAGCACCGGTGCACGATCACCCGGTCGCAGGTCCGGGGAGCGCCAGATGTCCAACAGGTTGCGTCGGCCGAATTCTCCGTAGGACAACGAGGGGCCCTTCACCCAGCGGGGACGCGGGTAGTCGGCCGGACCCAGGACGAGCTGGCGACGTCGTACCCGGGTGGCGACCGGTTCGGGGATCCCGACCGATTCGAGTTCGACACCGAGGCCTTCGGCGAGCGCGTCGTCGAAGACGGTGTGCGATGCGACCGCCTGTTTCCAGATCGAGTACAACCCGTACCAGGATGCCGCGTTCACCGCCATGGCCGCCCAACCCGACGGGCTGCGCAACGCGCCACGACGGATGTGCCAGGCGCTCGCGACCGCCTGCCAGGCGATCGTGTGCAGCGGCAGTTCGCTGGTGAGCCAGTTCGGGAAGAACGTCAGAACGCCGGTGCGGCCCTCGCGCGAGAACGGACGCACCCCGTTCACGGTGTTCAACGCGCCGATCAGTGATCGGTTGAGGAACCGTTGTCCTCGTCGTCGGTCGTTCCGGTTCATGTTCGTCTCCTCCGTGGTGGGGCCCGGGTGTGGTGGGGCCCGGTGCCGGGGGCCCGATGCCGTGGCCCGGTCAGTCGATCGCGGGGCGGGCATCGGCGGCCTCCCGCAGTCGGTTCTTGGCGATCTTGCCGATCGTCGCTTCGGGGAACTCGTCGACCACGTACACCGCGCGCGGCACCTTGAACGCCGACAGGTTCTGCGCACAGTGCTCGATGATGCGGGTTTCGAGTTCGGTGTCGGTGCCTTCGGATCCGGGTGCCCGGATCACGAACGCGACCGGGACCATGTCGAGCATGTCGTGGGACTTCGCGACCACCGCGATGTCGACCAGCCCGGGGACCTGGCGGACGGTGTCCTCGACCTCGCGGGCCGACACGTTCTCGCCGCCGACCTTCAGGGCGTCCGAATCCCGGTCGCAGTAGAAGAAGTTGCCACGTTCACCCATGCGGACCAGATCCCCGGTGCGTAACCAGCCGTCGTCGGTGAATGCCGCGGCGTTCGCCTCGGGGTTGTCGTAGTACTCGAGGAACAACTGGATCCCGCGGGTGCCGCGTACCCACAACTCGCCGATCTCCCCGTCGGGGGTGGGTTCACCGGTGTCGGGGTCGACGATCGCGAACTCGTAGCCGGGGGTGGGTTTGCCCATCGACATGTCCGGGTAGGGCTCGTGGGGTCGTGTCGTGGTGGCGTGGGTGACGGTCTCGGTCATACCCCAGGAGGCGGTGACCCGCATACCGAGCCAGTCCTCCAACACCGGCATCACCAGGCCGAACGCACCGACCTTCACGGTGTGGTCGGGCACCGGCTGTTCGGCGACGGCCTTGAACACGAACGGGATCAACGACAGGTGGGTGACCCGGTGTTTGGCGATGACCTCCCAGAACCGGCTGGCGGAGAACTTCGGTTGCAGCACCACGGTCCCGCCCACGCCCAGCGTCGTCCAGATCGACCAGCTCTGCGCGTTGACGTGGAAGAACGGCAGGTAGATCAGGTACACGTCGTCGGGTCCCATGTCCACGTTGATCGGTCCCTGCCGTGCCGCCCAGAGCGCATTGCCGTGGGTGTGCACGACGGCTTTGGGTCGCGACGTCGTGCCCGAGGTGAACAGGATCCCGGCCGGGCTCAGCGTGTCCGATTCCACGTCGGGGGGTTCACCGGCGTCGTCGTACAGCGCGGCGAAGCCCTCGTGGCCGTGGCCGGCTTCCGCGGTGGTGGGTTCCTCGCCCGAATTGTCGGCGGTCACGACCGTGAAACGCAGCTCCAGTCCGGCGGTGGCCTCGTCGACGAGTGCCGCGTACCGGGGTTGGGTGACGACCCCCACCGCTCGTGCGTGCGACGCGAAGTAGGTGATCTCGGCGGCGACGCTGCGGGTGTTGGTGGTCACCCCGACGGCCCCCAGGCGGGCACATGCGTACCAGGCGATCACCGCTTCGGGGCAGTTGTCGGCGTGGATCAGCACCTTGTCGCCGCGGGTGACCCCGCGGGCGGCCAGGCCGACCGCGACCCGGTCGACGTCGTCCACGAACCGACGGTAGGTCCACGTCTCGTCGAGGCCCGACCGGGGTTCCCAGATCAGGAACGGGTGGTCACCCCGTGTGGGCAGCCACCGTCGGAGCATCCAGTCGATGTCCTGTCCGGCGAACTGGAACACGTCGACTGCGGTCTGGTCCATTCCGGACGTCCCCTCTCGTGGTGTGTCTCGACGCACCATCTTGCCCGATGTGTCCGTCCCCGTCGCACGAACACGCCCACCCGGGCGTCGATCTCACGCCTGGTCACCGCCCGAGGACCACCACCTGCGCAGCCAGCACCGTTCCACGACGACGTCCAGTGCGAGCGCGATCACCGCGAGCCACCCCAGCGGTGCGACCCGGCCGAACCACCCGACCCAACCGAACCGCAGGTAGGTTTCGCGGAACGCCACGAACACGACCATGTACGCGGCGACGGCGAGCAGCATGGCGGGCGCTCCGAGGGTGAGCACCGGCCGGGCCCGTCGGAACCGCAGGCACACCAGTGCCGCCACCGCGGTGACGGGCACCGCCCACAGACCGGCCACGAGTCCGGCGACGACCGCCGCACCGATCGTGACCCCCGCGACGACCCTGCCGTCGGGTTCGGCGCCCGGGTATTCGCGGGCGAGCCGCCACGAGAACGGCAGCGGGACGCTCTCGCCGGGACGGTAGGGGCGGGAACGGTCGTCCTCGTCGACGAGCGGCGCGAGGCGTCGGCGGAACACGGGTCGCAACGCGAGGACCAGACACAGCACCAGCACGACGGCCGACACCGCGATCGCGACCCAGATGACCCGCTGGGGTGTCCAGGTCAGCGTGATCGACACCGTCCCGGAGGCGTCGGGTTCGATCTGCCAGCCGTTCGCGAAACCGTCGACCAGTTCGGAACCCCCGATGTCCTCACCGTTCACGCTCGCCTGCCAGCCGTCACTGTGGGACTGGGCGAGGACCAGCCAGAACCGGTCGTCGGCTCCGGTGACGGTCAGGTCGTAGGAGGTGCGGGTCCGGTCGTCCACGGCGACCCGGGGTCCGCGGGTGTCCGCCCGTGCGACGACCGCACCGGTGGACTCGTCGGCTTTCCCGTCGGCATCGGAACGCAGCAGCACCTGGTCGAGGTCGAAACCCGTCAGGCCCCCGGCGGCGGTGAGCAGACGGTGTTCGCCCTCGTCGAGTTCCAGTTGGTCGGCGGCGTCGGGGCCGCACGGTTCCACGGGCAGGTCCGAACCGTCGAGTGCATCGCCCACGGTTCCCTCCAACCGGAGGCCGATCGGCTCGTCGTCGAGGGTCGCGAGGTCCCGACGGCACGCGTCCGACAACGGGGTGTCGGCGTCCGGGACCTCCACGGCGAGGCCGTCGATGCCCCATTCGGCGATCGCGACGGGCATGGACACGTCGTGGTCGGAGTACCAGTCGTTGGTGTACCGGCTGCGTTGACCGGTGATCGTGATCTCCACGTCGGAGCCGCTGAACTCCCGGGGCAGGTCGACCCGGACCTGTTCGATGGCACCCGGCTCGGCGTGCCGTTCGATCTCGGGGAGGACGACCTCGACGGCGTCGTCGTCGGTCTCGATCCGCAGACGGGTCGGGATCGAGTGCAACCGGTCGGCGACGACCTGCAGGTCCAGGTGGTCGAAGCGCACCGGGTCCGCGGTCCGGTACCCGGCCCGGTCCCCCACCGAACTCTGGAACCCGGTGGTCCACCAGGTGTCCGGGTCACCGTCGATCGCCGAGGTGGCGCGCTGCGCCGCGCCCCCGGTGAGGTGACGGTTCTCGGTGACGGTCACGCCACCGTCGTCGGCGTCGGCCATTCCGATCGCCCGGTCGATGACCGCCGCCGGGGCCCGCGGAGCCAGCCTGGCGGTCCCGGTCATCGAGAACGCGCGGGCGGTCGGCAGGGTCCACATGCGTGCCAGTTGGCGTTCCGGGTCGACGCGGAGGGCGTTGTAGGCGCTGATGCGCTCCCGGGTGAACACGAAGGCCAGCGGGTTCGACGCCGATGCCGGCCCGGCGTTCTCGAGCAGGTCGGTCGGCGGCCGGATGTACTCGATGACCCGCGGGGTGTCCGGCCCGAACGTGACGTTGGCGAATCCGACGGATGAGGCGGTCTGGTACGTGTACTGGTGGCCGACGCTGTCGCCGGTGATCTCGATCGTCGCTTCGGAGAACTCCTGGTCGCCGCCGAAACCGAAGGTCTGTCCGGGGGACTCGCGGGACGAGTCGTCCAGGTCGAAGGTCGCCGAGTAGCCGTTGTCCAGGGTGACCTCGACCTGTGTGACCCACCGGTTGGGTCGGCCGGTCTGGGGTTGCAGGAGCGTGATGTGGTCGCTGGTCATGCCCTCGGGGAACCGCAACCGCAGCTTCTCGCCGCCGGCGGGGCCGAACGCGGCGGTCGTCCACGCGGTGGATTCGTCGTCGAATCCGTCGACCGAGTCCACCGCGTAGATCGCCCGGGAGTCCGCGGTGAAGGTCACCGGGTTCCCGTAACTGCTGGCTTCGGCGATGATCCCCCCGGCCTGGATCGCGACCGTGCGGGCCGCGTCGCCGTCGTCGGCGCCGGCGCCTTCGAAGATGTCGATCCGTTTGTTCGACGGGTCGTCCACGAGGGGTTCCTGCCCGGGCATCTCGGTCTCACCGAAGGTGTCCTGGATGGTTCCCCAACGCTGGCCGCGTCGTCGGTTGGTGTCGGTGACGATCAGCGCGGTGTCGCCCGACGCGTCGCGCAACGCTTCGGGGTCGTCGGCGAGGGTCGCCGAGTAGCGGACGAGTTCGTGACCGGTCAGCAGGCCCGCCCCTGCGGCGTCGACGATCCCGCGTCCGTCGCCGGCCAGCACCACCACGCCGTCGGTCGAGTTGGTCTTGATGATCCCCGGCGCGTCTTCGACGGGTACGACCGCGAGGCGTGGCACGTCGGGCATGTCACCCATGGCGAGCATCGCTTCGTCGAGCATCGGGTAGTGCTCGGATGCACGTTGGGGGGCCATGCCGCCGAACACCTCGGGTGTGCCCAGCCCCGACGCCTGACGCAGGATCTGCCAGACCTGGTTGGGGCGGACGGTGCCGTAGCGGGTCCAGGCCAGGTCCTGGGCGCGCACGAACAGGTCGCCGACCGACAGGAACCTGGCGATCGGGGCGATCGCCTCGGGCTGCAGCACGTTCTGTTGCAACGGGTCGTCGGCGGCGATCAGCAGGTTCGCGGTCGGCGGGGTCCCGTAGGGCACCTGTTCGCGGGCGACGAAGGGGCGGCTCGTCAACCCGGGCATGAGTGGGTCGACCGACGACACGAGTTCATCGTCCCACCGGTAGGAGGTGAAGTTCGATCCCGGGATCGCCCAGATACGGGTGTCGTCGTCGGCGGCGTCGAGCCGTTCGGCGGCGCGGTCCCAGTAGCCGGGGATCGACGACGGGCGCGAGATGCCCTCGGTGATGAACCACCCGGTGAACAGCGCCGGCTGGTTGGCGATCAACAGCACCGCCACGAGCGCCGACGCGCCGAGCACCCGTCGGTCGAGTCCGCTGATCCACTTGACCGGACGCGGGATGCCCCGCCGGCGGGTCGACTCGTGCAGCGCGGTGACACCGGCGCCGAGCAGCACGGCGAGGCCCAGGATCACCAGCGGCGCCGCGCGCGGCATCGACCGCATCGCGCTGCCCGCCTGGGACGACGACACGAACCACTTGAAGAACGAACCGACCACCGGTGGGTCGTTCCACGGGTACGCGCCGACCGCGAACACGACCCCGATGAACACGAGCGCCACGAAGAACGCCCGTTCCCGGAACCGGGCGAACGCGGCGGCGGTCATCGCCAACGCGGGCACGACGAAGCTGATGGCCAGCAGCCACAACGCGCCGGTGTAGAACTCGCCGGAGTCGACGACGGGGACGAGCTTGTCGGTGCCGTAGAAGTACCAGTAGCCCAGGCCGCGCAGCACCTCGGTCGGGCTGGACGCCTCGGCGACGGTGCGGGCCGTTTCGCTGTAGTCGAGCACGTTGATCCCGTACCGGCTCTGCGCCCAGAGTCCCGAGATCCACCACGCGGACGCGGCGATCGTCAACCCGCCGATCCGGGCCAGCACCGCCAGAGCGCGGCGCAGTTCGATCTCGCGGGTCATCCACACCGCGAACGGCAGCCAGAGCATCGACGCGAACACCGAGAACACCAGCGACGACGCGTTGACGCTGCCGGTGAGCTGGATCGTGATCGCGTACAACGCCGGGTACCGCCACCCGCGGTCGCGTACCGCCAACATGACGAACGCCAACAGCCACGGCAACCCGGTCCACGGCAACGCGATCACCGTGAACGCCGACGCGTAGTTCAGGAAGTACGGGGTGAACATGTAGGCCAGTGCGGCCACGATCACGCCGGGTCCGTGCCACCGCAGGGCGCGCAGCAGGTACACCACGCCGGCCCCCGCGAAGAACACGACCGTGGACAGCCAGATGCGTTGGCCGACCCAGACCGGGATCCCCAGCACGTCGATCAGCCAGTAGTAGGGCGCCACGGGCAACAGGTATCCGACACCCTGGTGGGGCACGGTCCCCGCGAACGTGCCCGGGTCCCACAGGTACGGCGAGTCGGCCAGCATCCGGGACGGGTCCAGGTACAGGTAGACCTTGTTGTCGGCCGAGACGACGCCGCGGCGGACCAGCAGCGGCGGAATGTAGGCGAGCACGGCCAGGATGACGTAGGCCCAGCGTGCGCCCATCCAGGCTCCCAGGCGCCGACGCGCCGCGCCGGGCATCAGCGCCAACGTCCCGATCGACCCCGGTTCCCCCATCCGACGGCTTCACGGGCGAGCGCGGCGAAGATCCCGACCGCGGTGCGGTCCCAGGAGAAACGCGACGCGTGCGCCATCGCTCCCGAGACCAGTTCGGCCCAGCGGGTGTCGTCGCTGCACAGCTCCACGAGCGCGGCGGCCAGGTGGGCTTCGTCGTCGACGAGGAGGCCGCTGACCCCGTCGGCGACGGTGTCGATGTGGCCGACCACCCGGGTGGCCACCGCCGGGGTGCCACAGGCCGCGGCTTCGGTCAGGGTCAGGCCCCACCCTTCACGGACCGACGCGGACGCCACGACCCGGGCCCGTTGGTAGTGGTTCAACAACGCCTCGTCGGACACGTGGCGGGTCAGGGTGATCCACCCGGTCGCACCGAGCCGGTCGATCTGGGCTTCGATGCGTTGGCGTTCGTAGCCGTCACCGACGACCGTCAGGGTCAGGTCGGGTACGTGGCGTCTGGCCTCCACGGCGGCGCGGATCAGCATGTCGAATCGTTTGACGGGTACCAGTCGACCCACCGCGAGGACCTCGTGGGGACGCGGTGCGGTCGGGTCCGGTCCGGGCACGAATCGTGATCCGATGCCGTTGTGGACGACCTCGACCCGGTCGGGTGCCAGCCCGAGTCGTTCGATGATGTCGTCCCGGGACGATTCCGACGGCGTCACCACGAGCGTGTTCCGGTAGAACGGCGGCGCCCAGCGTTCCTCGATCCGGTTGCCGAGTTTGGCCAACACCGGCGGCAGCGCCATCCGCCACATCTCGGCGTGGACGTGGTGGATGACGACGATCTTGGGGCTGCGGGTCCACAGCGGCGACAGGAACGGCATGCCGTTCCAGATCTCGACGACCGCGTCGCGGGGCCCGTGGGCGCGGGTGATCTCGGCCAGTGCGGCCCGGGGGAACACCATGTAGCGGCCGGCCCTGCGGACGACCTCGTAGCCGTCGCGATGCGCGGTGCGGGGTCGTCCGACCGCGTACGAGGTCCGCATGACGACCTCGAGACCGGCTTCGGACCAGAGTTTCGCGATCTCGTGCGCGTGCACCTCGGACCCGCCTGCTTCCGGGTCGTCGTGGTCGCGCCACGCCAACATGTGGATCCGGCGGATCTCGGCCTCGCCGGCGAGGCGGGCGACCTCGGCGATCGCCTGTTCGCGGGTCATCTCAGGCAACGGGGAACCCGCGCTTTCCGGGACGATGTTCACAGCTTCGACATGGGCGGGCGGTGCGGGGACGGGGGCCGGGCACGGAGCCCGGTTGGATCTCGATCGGGTCGAGTCACCTCACGGTCGACCCGGTCGGGCCGGCACCGACGGTGCTCGGGGTGAGACGGTAGCAGCAGCTCCCCGCCCGCACGGTCCATGACCGGCGGATCCGTACCCGGTCGACCGGTCGGCTCCGCGCGGCGCATCGGCACTCACCCGTCGACGGCCGACGCCTCGGTCTTCGGGCGAGCCCCGAACAGGTGTGGTCTGCCCACGGGCGGGAGCCGCAGCAACGGTCGTTCGGCGATCCACCAGGCGACGGCCGAGACGACGCCGAGCGCCACCCAGGCCAGGATCGCGACCGTCGTGGAGTGCAGCGATCCCCCGAGCCAACTACGCATGTTGAGGAACACGAACAGGTGCCAGATGTAGATCGTGAACGACACGCGACCCAGCAGACGCATCGGGTAGGTGGAGAACAACCGGGCCAGCAGGCTGCCGGGCCGCAGGCATTCGCCGACGACGATGAACGAGCACGAGATGACGACCGTGTACCCGAACATGTAGGCGGGTTCCGAGATCAGTTCCATGTACAGCATCCCCGCGACGAACACCACCATCGCCGGTGCCCAGAGGATCCGGAACAGTCGCATCGGCAGCAGGCGGGTCTTCCAGAGCAAACAGAGGATCACCCCGACCAGGAACGCGTCGAAGCTGTTCTCGGGCCGTTGGTACACCGCGGCCACGGGGATGCGCGCCACGGCCGAGTTCGCGTAGGCTCTCGGGTCGTAGGCGTGGTGGAATTCGGCGTAGCGGGTGAACTGCAGGACCACGATCATCGCGCCGAACAGCCAGATCATCGGTTCGATGCGTCGGGTCCGACGCAGCACGAGTGCGATCAACAGCGGCAGGACCAGGTAGACCTGCATGTCCACCCCGAGGCTCCACATCTGGACCGAGTCGAACCGTTGGTTGTAGCCGAACGAGGGCACCAGGTTGTTGGTGAAGGTCAACAGGGTCAGGGTGTTCTCGACCAGACCGAGGGTGTGCCCGCCCGGCTTGTTCGTCATCCGGGCGCCCTGTGCCCAACCGACCAGGAAACTCACCACCGCGAACAGCAACAGCGGGGCTCCGAGACGTTGCACGCGTCGCCACATGTACGCGCCGTACTCGACGGTGCCGCTGCGTTCGTGGTTCTTCAACGCGATCGCGGCGACCAGGAAACCGGAGAGCACGAAGAACATCGTCAGGGATCCGAACCCGGTGATGGGGAACCATCCGTCGGGGGTGAGGAAGTCGCGGCTGTGCGCGAGCACGACCGCGAGCAGCAGCAACGTCCGCAGGCCCTCCAGGGACGGCTCGTAACGCAGTCGGGGTGCCGACCCGCCCCGCGGTGGCGGCTCGGACAGGCTCGCCCGTGCCAGGTCGGCTCGGTAGCGTCGCACCGGTTCGTCAGGCACAGCCCACCCGGATCACGGCGACCGAGCCTAGAGGACGGTGGTGTGACCGGGAACCGCACAGGCCGTCGGCTACGGTGGCGCTTCGCCGCGGGCGAGCCGGGTCCTGACCGGTCGGCCGTCGTGGCGTGGCAGACGATGACCGACCCGCAACGACGCGAAGACCCACCCACTCCCCCGCTCCCCCGTTGGGACCGACGCGACGCGATCGCGCTCGGTCTGATCGTCGTGTTGATCGCGATCCCGCTGCGGGGGCTGTTGCGGGACCACGGCGCCGCGATGGAAGAGGGCTTCATGCTCGTCTTCCCCGAACAGGTACTGCTCGGTCAGGTCCCCAACAAGGACTTCCTGCACCTGTACGGCCCGGGCAGCCTGTGGGTGCTCGCCGGGGTGTACAAGGTCTTCGGAGTGTCGCTCGCGACCGAACGATGGTTCGGGCTGGTCCAACACGTCGGGATCATCTTCGGCTTGTACTGGGTGATCCGCCGCTGGGGTCGCGCCGTCGCGTTCCTGGCGGCGACCTCGGCGATCTTCATCAACCTGAACTCGACCGGATTGTCGGCGTTGGCGTGGAACGGCGCGATCGCGTTCGGGATCTGGGCGGTGTGGGCGTTGCTGCACGCCCGTGACAGCGGAGACTGGCGCTGGATGCTGGCCGCCGGGGTGCTGGTGTCGTGCGCGTTGCTGTACCGCCCCGACGTGATCGTCGCGGTCGGCGCGGCCAGCGTGGTGGCGTTGTGGTCGTTGCGCTGGCGACGGCTGTGGCCGTTCCTGGCCGGACTCGGGGTCGCCGCGGTCGGGTTCGTCGCGCACTTCTTCGCCGCCGGGTTCGCCAACGCGTTCCGGGGCATGTTCACCGACCCGGTGTTCACCCTGCGCGAGGGTCGCACCCTGCCGATGCCGCCGGTGTGGGACCACCTGGTCGGCTACTTCCAGAAAGCCGCGGTGCTGCGCACGGTCGGCTGGCCGTTCCCCCACATCGGCATGTCCCAGCAACTGTTCTTCTGGTTTTTCATCACCGTGCTCGCCCCGGTGTTCGTGCTGGGTGTGGCCTGGTGGGCCCGCAGGCGCGATCCCGACCCGCGTCGGCCGATGGCGCTCGCGGTGCTCGGCGCGTTCGGGGCGGGCCTGTTGCCCCAGGCGTTGCAGCGCGCGGACCAGACCCACCTGGCCTGGGTGGGGGTGATCACGATCACCGCGGTCCCGGCGGCGATCGCCCAGTTCTTCCTGGTGCGGCCGCCACGGCGGCCCGCCACGGCGTGGTTGCGTGCACCGGTCGCGATCACGGTCGCGGCGTTCGTGTTCTTCGCGGTCGTCACCCCCCAGTTCACCGTGCGGGGCTACAACGACGTGGCGTTGCAGTCGCTGGACCGCAACGTGATCGGTTTCCCCATCGAACGGGACGGCCGGAACTTCTACGTGCCCAGCCCGAGCATCGCCCATTCCGCGCAGGACCTGATCGCCGAACTCGACGCGCACGACCCGCAACCGGGCGAGCGTCTGTTCGTGGGACCCGCCGATCTGCGCTACACGCCCTACACCGACGCGTTCTTCTACTACCTGTTCCCCGAGTTGCCCCCGGCGACGTACTACATCGAGATGGACCCGTTCGATTCCCATCCCGATTCGGGCCTGGCCGAGGACGTCGCCACCGCCGACTGGGTCATCCTGACCAACGTGTGGAACGCGTGGATCGAACCGAACAACTCGATGGCACCCGGTTCGAACGTGCCCAACGAGATCATCGAGCGGGACTTCTGCCTGGTCGGCACCTGGGGTCTGATCCCCGACTACGCGGGCAACGACCTGCCGATGTACCAGCTGTACGAACGCTGCGACCGGCAGGACGCCCCGTGAGGCGGGTTCCGGGTTGAGTGCCACCGAGGTCGCCGTGTCGGCCACCGGCGGTGACGGCACCGGCACGCCGGCGGCACCGGCACCGTCCCGACCGCACTTCATGGGCCTGGAGGGTCTGCGGGCGATCGCGGCGAGTCTGGTCGTGTTGACCCACGCCACGTTCATCGCCGGGGACGAACGCAGCGGCTGGCTGGCCCAACCGGGCCGTTTCGGCGACGCCGGTGTGGCGATCTTCTTCACGCTGTCGGGGTTCCTGCTGTACCGCCCGTTCGTGGTCGACCACCTCTCGGGGCGCCCCCAGATGCCGGCACTCGGGTTCTGGTGGCGGCGGATCCTGCGGATCTTCCCGTGCTACTGGGCGGCGTTGACGGTGCTGTGGGGGATCCACACGTTCAAACCGTTCGGGTTCGTGATGGGTTTCGACCTCGGCCCGGAATGGTGGAAGTACTACCTGCTGTTGCAGATCTACATCCCACGCCTGGGCCAGGGCGGGATCGCCCAGTCGTGGTCGATCGCCACCGAGATCAGCTTCTACCTGCTGTTGCCCCTGTGGGCGTTGCTGATCCGGGGGTTGTCGCGGCGCCGTCCGACCCCGTTCGGTCTGGAAATCGGCGGGATCGCGTTCCTGTTCGTGTTCGGCTACCTGTCGCGCTGGTGGTTCAGCCACTACACGGGGCTCGCGGTGCCGCGCATCCCCGGGCTGATCCCCGACGGGGTCACCTGGCGGGCGGTGTCGTTCACCTGGTTGCCGAACCAGATCGACTTCTTCGCGATCGGCATGGGCCTGGCCGCGTTGCACGTGTGGGCGGCGCGCCGTGGGGTCATGGACCGGCTGGACCGGCTGACCCGTTGGCCGACGTTGTGGTGGGCGGCGGCGCTGGCGGTGTACCTGACGATCACCTACGTGCTGCGCGACAACACCGGGGACTACAAGAGCGGCTACTGGCAGGCCCGGTCGGTGCTCTACGGGTTGTTGGGGTTCACGATGCTGGTGCCGCTGATCTTCGGTGACCAGACCCGGGGGCTGGTGCGACGGTTCGTGAACTGGAAACCGATCTGGTGGGCCGGCGTGGTGTCCTACGGGTTCTACCTGTGGCACCTGAGCCTGATGGAACGTCTGGTGACGATGCCCTCGCCCGGGGGCGGTCCACCGAAGTGGACGGGTCTGCGCGGATGGCGGCTCGACGACGCGAACGTCTACGGCATGTTCATCCTGGGTATGGCGCTCGGCTTGGCCGTCGCGGCGGTGAGCTGGTACCTGCTGGAGAAACCCCTGATGCGGTTCAAACACCTGATCGGTGGGCGGCGCGCGTTGCGGCCCCAGGACGCACCGGACACCACCGACGTGGACCGTTCCTGAACCCGTCGGGTCCCCGCCGACACCGACCGGGCCCGGCCCGACCGCGCCGGGCCCGGATCGTGTGTCAGGCCTTCTCGAGGATCAGCACCAGGTTCCAGGTGACGATCTCGCGGAGCCCGGGGACCTCGACCACCCATTGCGCCCAGCCCGGGTGGTAGCGCGGCAGGGCTGCCACCAGGCGCGCGTCGGCCCGGGTGCGTGCCCAGCGCAGCGCGTCGCCGACCGACACCGCGAACAACGATTCGTCGAACCGGTTCTTGGGTTCGGTTCCGGTCTTCTCGGCGTAGCGGCGGGCGGCGCGTTCGCCGCCCAGGTAGTGCCAGGGGGCGGTCTCGTGGCCACCCCAGGGTGACAGCCAGTTCGTGTACGACAGGTACACGATCCCGCCGGGCCGGGTGACCCGCACCATCTCGTCGGCCATCACCCAGGGCGCGGGGACGTGTTCGAGCACGTTGGAGGAGAAGGTGATGTCGAACGCGCCGTTCGCGAACGGCATCTCCATGGCGCTGCCGATCGCGATCCCGGTGGGCGGTTCGCCACGCCAGGTCAACTCGCCGAAGTCGTATTCGATCCCGTAGCAGGTCGCGCCCGCGGCACGCATGGCACGGGTCATGTACCCGGCGCCGGTGCCGACGTCCAGGGCCAGGGAGCCGGCCGGGTCGATGTGGTCGGCGATCTGAGCGACCATGTCCTCGGCCAGCATGCCGTAGAACCCGTCGGGGTCGGTCTGTTCGGTCCGGAAACCGCGCAACAGCTCGATGGAGCGGCGCAGCGTCGCCCGGTGGGTGGGAATCGTTCGCGGCATCGCAGCGACGCTAGTGCGGTGTGGGCCGTGGCCGGGGCGACCGGAAACTACACTCAGGGTGATGGACCGGATCCATTGCCGTGTGTTCGCGCTGGTCGCCGTCGTCGCGGTGGTGTGCACCGCGGTCGTGGCGGGGCCGACGCCGGTGGGCGCGGCCGACCCCCCGGAGCACTTCACCGGTTCCGTGGACGACTTCTACGTCGTTCCCGACCCGTTGCCGGCCGGTGAACCCGGGGATCTGATCCGCTACCAGGACGTGTCGTCGACCCCGGTGTCGACGACGGTGCGGATCATGTACCACTCGGTGGACGGCGCCGGGCGGGACCGCGCCGTCACCGGCACGTTGACGTACCCGGTCGGTCCGGCACCCGACGCCGGTTGGCCGGTGATGTCGATCGCGAACGGCACGGTGGGGATGGCGCCGGCCTGTGCGCTGAGCCGGAACAGCGATCCGGTGTACGACTTCGGGATCGGCGGGGTCGCGGTCGCGTCGGACTACATCGGTGAGGGTCCGGTGGGCGAGATCCAGGCGTACATGTCGCGGGACAGCGAAGGCCACAGTGTGCTCGACGCGGTCCGCGCGGCCCGGAACTTCGCGGACGCGCACGCCGGTTCCCGGTTCGTGGTGTTGGGTGGTTCCCAGGGTGGGCACGGGGCGTTGGCCGCGAGCGAGCTGGCCGCGACGTGGGCACCCGAGCTGGATCCGGCCGGGACGGTGTCGTTGGCGCCGGCGGCCATGTTCGACCGTACCTACGGTCCCCTCGACGAGATCGTCACCCGGGTGGTGACCGCGATGGGCACGTTGGGGTTGTCGACCGAACACCCCGACATCGACCTGACCGACTACGTGAGCCCGGCCGGTCTGGCGGCCTTCGACGTGTTGCGGACCCGGTGCATGGATGCGGTGATCCCCGCGGTGCTGGGCGTCGGCGACGGGTTCTTCACGAACGATCCCCGTACGACCGAACCGTTGCGTTCGATCATGCGCGCCAACGACGTCGGGCGGGTCGCGGCGGATTCACCGGTGCTGTTGATCCAGGGCACCGAGGATCCGCTGGTCGCTCCGGCCCGCACCGACGACCTGTTCGCCCGCATGTGTGCCGCGGGTCAATCCACCGAATACCTGATCGTCGATGGCGCGGACCACGAGAACGTGACCGGCATGGCCCTGGACCGGATCGAGCCGTGGCTGCGGGACCGATTGGATGGTGAACCGGCGGCCGACGACTGCCCGGACCGGCCGCCGGCGACGACCAGCACGTCGACGACGACCCCGGACACGCCTTCGACCACGACAGCCGAGGGGACCGGCCGGCCCGGAACCACCGGTGTCGGTGGTACGTCGACCCCCGATCGAACCGAGCCGGTTGCACAACGGACCGACCACGCCGGCTCCGAGACCGCCGGAGCCGGCAACGGCCCGTCGGGGGCCGACGGGGAGCTGGCCCGCACCGGTTCGCCGTTGGCACCGTTGGTCCCGCTCGCGCTGGTCGCGGTCGGTGTCGGCGCGGTGGTGATCGCCGCCCGACGTCGGTTCAGCTGATCGGAGACGCAGCCGCTGCAGCGGTCCGGTCGGCCAACCAGGCGGGTGCGGGAAGGGGCAACTCCACGTTGCGGTCCTCCACGGTGCCCTCCATGATCGACTGGTCGAACCAACGGTCGTCGTTCGCGGCGAGTTCCCGGCTGAGCGACGCCAGCGACGTCGGGGTCCACCCGGTCGCGTCGTATCCGGGTGGCGCGGCGTGATCGAACACGGTGGTGAGCACCGACAGCGTGCCGTCGCGGTTGTCGAACAGCTCGTAGGTGCGTCCCTGCTGGGGCCAGCCGGCGACGCTGGCGCTCGACACCTCCCAGAACACCCCCGCGTCGCCGACCGCGTGCGCGGCGATCCGGTGCTGGTGGGAGTGTCCGTTGAACCACAACACCACGTTGGGGAACCGGGCCAGCAACGCGACGAGCCCGGCACCGTCGAGGGCGTCACCCGGGTCGACGGGGTCGTCGGCGCCGGGTTCCATCACCCACGAATTGTGGTGGCTCATCACCACGATCAGGCGGTCGTCGCCCCCGCCGGTCACCCAGTCGTCGTCCGCGTTCCGGTAGCGGGTGTGGTGCCGGGCCAGTTCGGCCTCCAGCCAGGCACGTTGGCGAGGGCCGATCCGTCCCTCCTCACCGTGGGTGTGGTTGTTGGTGTCCAACCCGATCACCTGGACGCGCGTCCCGTGGGGACGGGACCACCAGAACGTGCCCTCGTCACGGTTCTGCGCGGTGAAGCCGTGTCCGGGTGGTCCGGCCTCGCCGTCGTCGGCGAGCAACAGGTCGACCCAGTCGGTGTCGGTCAGCGGTCGGCGGGCGTCCGGGTCGGGGGTGACGGCCAGCACGCCCCGGCCGGGTCGGCGCTCCACCCACCGGGCACGTGGGTCGCCGGGTCCCAGGGTGCGGGCGAGCAGGCCGACCAGCGCGCGGGTCGACACCGGCGCCAGCCCGGTGTCGCGCAGCACCTGTTCGATCCGGTCGATCCGCACCCGCGACGTCGTGGGTCCGAACATGCCGGTGTACAGCTGGTCGTGGTTGCCCAACAACGCCAACCAGGGTGTGTCGATCCCTTCGGCGTCGAAAGGGGCGACCGCCGCGTCGAGCACGCCGGGCAGGTGCGGGAACCCGTTGCGCCGGAGCCGGTCCCGTGCGGGTCCGTCCGGGTGCCACACGGTGCGCCACCCCGAACGTTGCACACCCTCGTAGCGTCCCGGCGCGCCGGTGCCCGGTTCGACGCGACGGCCGGCGAGCACGTCGACGAACCAGCGTGCCGCTGCCGTGGTGCGGTTGTCGGTGTGATCGCCGGTCTGGGCGCACCAGGCCATCGTGGCGCCGCTGTCGGGGCTGGTCTCCAGCCGGTTCGTGGCGGCGATCATCCGGTCGAACACGTGCGTTGCCATCGTCTCCTGGGGGCGGTGCGCCGCACCGGCACCCGGGTGCAGCCACGCGAGCCCCTCGGCGCCGACCAGGCGGGTCTCGGCCTGGGCGTCGCACAGGTGCAGGTCGGTGTGCTGGGAGAAGTACACCAGCGACCTGCGCCGGTCGAACCGGCCGTCGTGCAGGCGCACCCCGGTGTCGTCACGGACCCTGCGAGGTTCGCCGGCGACCCAGCCGAGTTCGCGGTACCGGCTCGTGCCGATCGGACGGATCCGGGCATCGACGGTGGTGCGCACCTCGGCACGGGCGGCGCGGTCGACGGTCACCGGACGGTCCCCGACTCGACGTTTCCGCCGAGCCCGATGGTCCTGTCGGTGTGCCCGCCACAGCCGTGCGGCGATCCGCCCGGCGGTCACGGGACTCTCGTCGAAGAACGGCACCTGGTCGGCCTCGCTGGGTGGTCGTGGTCGTGGTCGGCGCGCACGTTACCGGTCGGTGCCACCGTCCCGCAGCGATCCGACGCCCGCTTCGGGGTCGGTCCGGTCCCGGATCCGCCCGCGTCGGGTGGTGACCACCCGACCGGGCCGGTGGTTCACCGGGCGGTGATGGTCTGCAGGTCCTCGCCCAGGATCACGTCGCCGGCGAAGTGCTCGCTCGCCAGCGCGCACCATTCGGATTCGGTTCCCGGTGCCGGTGCGGGCACCATGTGGGTCAACACGAGTGTGCCCACCCCGGCCCGGTCGGCGGTGCGTGCGGCGTCGGCGACGGTGGAGTGGTAGTCCAGGATGTCGGTGAACCGTTGGTAGCCGATCGGCCGGATCAGGTCGTCGCGCAACACGGTCTGCACGTAGACGTCCGCGTCACGGCACATCTCGTCGAGGGTTCCGCAGGGCACCCCGTCGCCGCCCATCGCGATGGCCCGGCCGTCGTGTTCGATCCGGTACCCGACCGAGGGTTCCACCGGCCGATGGTCGGTTTCACCGACCGTCACCGTCAGGTCCCCGACGCCGAACGTCGCGCCCGGTTCGACCTCGTGCACCTCGACAGCAGGTGGGGCCTCCAGGTCGTCGTGGTGCGCCAGCCGGTAGGAGATGTCGGCGGTCAACATGGCGGTCATCGCGTCGATCAGCGCCGCGGTTCCCGGCGGACCGTACACGACCAACGGCCGGGCGACCGGCGCGGTCACCCACGCGGTGGTCATCACGTCGTTCAACCCACAGACGTGGTCGCTGTGCAGGTGGGTCAACAACACCGCGTCGATGCCCGCTGCGGGCACGGCCGCACCGGCGAGGCGCATCACCACACCCCGACCGGCGTCGACGAGGACCCGGGTCGTCCCGGAGTGCACCAGCGATGCCGGGCCGGCACGGTCCGGGTCGGGCAGGGGGCTGCCGGTGCCCAGCAGGGTGACGTGGAGTGCGCTCATGCCCCCACGTTATGTTCTGACATTCACACTTGCAATAGTTCGGTCGGGGCTCGCCTCAGGTGAACTCGAGCCCGGCGTAGTCCTCCGCGTCACGCCACTCGGCGATGAAGTCGAAGAACGCCGGCGCACCACCGGGGTAGCCGCCGGCCATGATCCCGTCACGCACCTTCAGCTCCCGGCCTTCGTTGTTGTAGTAGCCGGGCGTGCAGTCGGGTCCACCGAGCACCCCGTCCGAACCGGTCGAGATCAACTCGACCCAGTCGGCTTCGGCCTGTTCGGTGACCTCGACGGTCCTGGCGCCGGTGGTCTCGGCGTGGGCGACGATCCGGCCGATCGTGACCGCGTTGTCGGTCAGGTTGTGGGTGATGTTCGAGATCAGGTTGGCGCCCTGACTCATGCCGATCACGAACAGGTTGGGAAAACCGTGGATGTGGTTGCCGTGCAGGGTGCGCATCCCGTCGTCCCAGTGCTCGGACAGGCGCCGCCCGTCACGCCCGGTCACGTCGAACCCCCACCGGCGTTGGGTGCGGGTGCCGACCTCGAATCCGGTGGCGAACACGAGGAAGTCGAGTTCGTGGTGTTCGTCGCCGACCCACACGCCGGTCTCGTCGATTTCCCGGACGCCTTGTCCGTCGGTGTCGACCAGGGTCACGTTCGGTCGGTTGTAGGTCTGCAGGTACTCGTCGTGGAAACACGGGCGTTTGCACAGCTGCCGATACCACGGTTTGAGCGCGTCCGCGGTGGCCGGGTCGTCGACGATGGCGTCGACCCGGGCGCGGATCTCGGTCATCTTCTCGTCGTCGGAGTCCTCGTACGCGGCGCGCACCAGCTTCTCGAGTGCGTCGTCACCGGACAGGTCGGGGCGTTCGTCCTCGGGGCGTTCCATGATCTCGAGAACCTTGTCGCGCACCCGGATGGCGATGTCGGTCCAGCCGTCCTCGACGAGGTCCTCGTCCGCGAACCCGCCGGTCTGCAGGATCGTGAAGTTGCGGCGCCACTTCTCCTGCCAGCCGGGTTCCAGCGTGGCGAACCAGTCGGGGTCGATCGGACGGTTGTTGCGTTCGTCGATCGCGGACGGGGTGCGTTGGAACACGAACAACTCCCCCGAGTCCCGCCCCAGCGCGGGGATGCACTGCACCGCGGACGCGCCGGTGCCGATGATCCCGACCCGTTTGCCGTGCAGGTTGGTCATCGGCGCGCCCTCCGGGTCGCCGCCGGTGATCGCGTAGTTCCACCGGCTGGCCAGGAACTTCGGGCCGGCGAACTTCGCGATCCCCGGGATGCCGGGCAGCTTGGGGCGGTCGAGTGGGCCCATGCCGAGCGCCACGTAGCGGGCCCGGATCTCATCACCCCGGTCGGTGGCGACGATCCAACGACCCGCGGCGTCGTCCCATTCCAGGCCCGTCACCGAGGTGGAGAACAACGCGCCGTCGTACAGGCCGTAGTGCTTGGCGATGCGTTGGGCGTGCGCGAAGTTCTCGGTGCCGTAGGTGTACTTCTTCGACGGCATGTAGCCGGTCTCCTCGAGAAGGGGCAGGTAGACCAGCGACGCGGTGTCGCACATCGCGCCGGGGTAGCGGTTCCAGTACCAGACCCCCCCGACGTCGCCGGCCTTGTCGATCAGGATCACATCTTCCAGCCCGGCCTGCCGCAACCCGGCGGCGGTGGCCAGGCTGCCGAACCCGGCACCCACGCAGACCGCGTCGACGTCGCGTTGCACGGGCGCACGGTCGGGTGCGGGTGTGTACGGGTCGGCGCCCATGTCCGCGAATTCCCCGGCGACCTCGATGTACTGGTCGTTGCCGTCGGGACGGATCCGCTTGTCGCGTTCGGCGGCGTAGCGCTCGCGGAGCGCCTGGTGGTCGATTCCGGTGGCCATGGCGGTGACGTTCCCCTTGTGTCCGGTCCCCTGACTCGATACCGATCCGGCACCGAGGTGTGGCTGCATCGTGACCCGAAATTGACCGATCGGTCAAGTGGCCTTCGCCACACGGCCCGACCCGCCGCTGTCTCCTAGACTGGCGGCGTCGCCACCGGAGTGGGGGCGACGGGGAAAGGGCCCATGACGAGACTCGAGATCCTCTCCATTCCCGCGTATTTCACGACGATGGGTGCCGAATACGTGCACCACCGCCGTCGACGTGAACGTGGCGTGGTCACCGATGGCGACTACGAGGCACGCGAC
>CAZVFF010000013.1:0-19870 GCA_964626395.1 uncultured Iamiaceae bacterium
CCGCCGACCGACACGGTGCTGGCGGTCAACACCCCGGCCATCACCGCACCCGCGCTGGTGGTTCCCCCCGACCGCATGAGCGCGTTGATCCCCACCCCGGCGGACGCGTCGGCGACGGGGATGTTGTCGAGGATCAACGTCGGCATCGCCGCGTAGCCGATCCCCACCCCGGCCGATGCCACACACGTGGCGACCATGAGCTGCCAGGGGGCGTTCATCATGAACGTCGCCAGCAGGTACCCGGCGGCGAGCACGACACCCGCGATCGCGAGCGTGGGGCGGCCACCGATCCGGGTCAGCAACGCCGAGGAGACCGGCGAGAACACCAGCATCATCAACCCGCCCGGGGCCATCCACAGGCCGGTCTGCAGGATGGACTGGCCCAGACCGAACCCGAGTGACGTCGGCATCTGCAACAGCTGGGGGACGACGATCGCCTGGGCCATCATCCCGAAACCCATCATCAACGCGGCGAGGTTGGTGAACAGCACCGGCAACCGGGCGGTGGTGCGCAGATCCACCAGTGGTTCGTCACGGCGGAGCTGGTACGCGCCCCAGGCCACGAGCACCACGACGCCGATCAGGATCAACCCGACCGTCGCCCCGCTCGCCCACCCCCAGTCGTTGCCCTTGGTCAACCCGACCAGCAGCGCCACCAGGCCCACGGCCAGGCCGACCGCGCCGGCCCAGTCGACCCGGGCCGGGCGTCCCGCCGAGGGACGAGGCAGGACCGTGGCCGACAGGACCGCCATGACCGCCGCCAACACCGCCGACAGCCAGAACAGGGCCCGCCAGTCCATCGACTGGGCGATCCAGGCGGCCAAGGGCAGACCGAGTGCGCCGCCGACCCCCAGGGTGGCGGAAACCGCGGCGAGGGCGGTGTTGGTGATCTTCGGCGGGGTGACCTCGCGCACCATGGCGATCGCCACGGGGATGTAGCCCATCGCGACGCCCTGCAACGCCCGGCCGACGAGCATCGGCACGACGCCTTCGGTGACCGCGCACAGCAGCGACCCGACCAGCAGCACCAGCGCCGAGGCGACCAGGACGGGTCGTTTGCCGTGGATGTCGGCCAGACGTCCGGCGATCGGCATCGCCACCGCGCCGCCCAACAGGGTGGCGGTCACCACCCAGGACGCGTTGCCGGCGGTGGTGTCCAACAGCGACGGCAGGTCCGACTGGATGGGGATCACCAGCGACTGCATCAACGCGACCGACAGGCTGGAGAACCCCAGTACCGCGACGGCGGTCAGCGGGTGGCGACCGTCGACGTCGACGGCGGGCTCGGTCACGGCGGGTTCCTTCCGGGGACGAACGGTGAATATGTAGTGTGCATATTCGAAGGTGTGTACGCTACACACCGATGGGTGAGGGCTCCAAGGACGACGCCGGGACGACCACCGGCCGCGCCGACCCACGCGTCGCCGACCACCACACCGACGCCCGCAGGATCGCCGCACTGCTGTGGCACTTCGACCGGGCCCGTCGCATCTTCGAACAGCGCGCCACGCTGGGGGTGGCCGACATGCGGATGCTGTGGATGTTCTCCGACGGCCGGGCACGCACCCTGGCGCAGATCGCCGGGGAACTCGGCCTGGAACAGTCCACGGTCAACCGTCAGGTCAACGCCGCCCTGGCCGCCGGACTCCTCGACCGGTTCACGGACTCCCGAAGCCGCCCCTACCGGTTCACCGTTTCGGCGGCCGGGCAGCGGGCGTTCGCCCGCAACCTCGACGCCGCGTTCGGCGTGTACGAGCACGCGCTCGGGGCGCTGGACGGCGACCGGGCACGGTTCCTCGCGAACCTGGGGGTCTTCGTGACCGCACACGGCGAAGCCGTCGCTGCGTCCGGGGCGGCACCCGGGACCACCGACGATCCGGACACTCCGGCGACCCGGGAATCCTGAAGCGCCCGACCGACCCGACGGCCGACCCGACGGACGGGCCGGACGGTCAGCTCAACGCTTCGGCCACACGGTTCTCGACGTCGCGTTCGTCCGCGGAGATCCGCAACCGCGCGGCGACCGGTGCGATCTCGACCAGCGACCGGAACTCGGACACCCCGGCGACGTGCACCCGTGCCCCGTCGGGGACCCGCACCGTGGCACTGCAGGGCACACGGTCCAACAGACCCATCTCGCCCACCCAGGAACCCGCACCGACGGTGACCACGTGGTCGGGGGCGCCGAAGCGGTGGTGGACCACCTGGACCTCGCCGGATTCCACGATCACGAACTGTTTGGCCAGGCCGCCCTGGACCATCAGGATCGTCCCGGGGGTCGCGTCGATCGCGGTGAGCAGACGCCCCGCCCGGTCGAGCTGAGCAGGGGTGCAGTCCGCGAACAGCGGGTGTGCTCGAAGGTCGTCGGGGTCGGTCATGAACGGAAACCTCCGTTGCCGTGACTGGGTGGTACCAGCATGCACGACCGCGCTTGCAAAAGTATGTGAACGTGCCCCGATTCACAGCCCGCCGGTGACGGTCCCCCACCCCCGACGGGCGAACCGTCGAGGCCGTCCAGCGCGCCCGGAGGGATTCGAACCCCCAACCTTCTGATCCGTAGTCAGATGCTCTCTCCAGTTGAGCTACGGGCGCATCGAAGGTGTACGACCCTACCGCAGACCACCCGTCCGCGGCGAGGTCGCATCCACGCCGTCGTCGCCGTGCAGGTGCCCGTGGTCCACCCCGAAGCGGTGGGACATCTCGTGACGGACCCGGTCCATCTCGTCCCAGGCGGCGTCGTCGAACGCGAACATCGTCTCCGGGAACAACTCGAGTTCCTCGGCCTCGATGTGCGCGGCCAACACGTTCGACGAGTCGGCGTCGAACCCGGCGTCGTCCACCAGGGCCAACAACTCCCGGTGTTCGCGTTCGTACACCTGCCGGTCGTCGCCCTCCAGATCGCCCGAGGCGATCAACAACGGGTAGAGCGCACCCTCCTCCTTGGCGGCGTGCATCTCCAGCAGCACCCGCAACTCGGCCCGGGCGGCCTCCCCGGCGGCGCGGCCCCCCTCGGCGTGTTTCACGACCCGCCAGGCCAGATCCATGATCCGGTCGTGCTCGTCCATGAGTTCGCCGATCGGGGGCTGGTCACGGCAGCCGCAGTAGTCGCACATGGTCACTCCCGGTCCGGAACGTTCCCGCCACGCTACCTGCGCCCCGGGGCAGCCCGCCCGTGGGGCGTTTCACAGAACGCTTGTTCGAACCGGGCGTGCATGGTTCACTGGGACGATGCCGAGGGTCGGGAGCAGGTGTACGCACGGGACGCGCCCGGGGGACCTGGTCGAGGTGACCGTCGACGACCGGGCGATCCTGGCGTTGGAACCCGCCGACCACCGGGTACGGGTCCATCTGGTCATGCCCGGGATCGACCGGACGGTCGACATCACGGCGTCGCCGGCCGCCGCGGTGTGTGCGCTCGAGGACGCCGCCGCACGCGCCCGGATCCCGACGAGCCGCGTCCACGCCGAGCTGCGACGCCGGATCGGGACGATCGACCCGTCGGGCCCGGCGTGGCGGCCGGGCAACGACACCCCGGCGGTGACCGTCCTGGCCGGGGTCGCGTTCCCACTGCTCGCCGCCGCGTGCGACGCCGGCGCCGAACCACCCGGGGCGATCCCGCCGTGGGCCACCGGGATCCTGGCCGCGCCCGACCCACGTACCGCGGCCCGGATCGCGTTCGCCGACAAGGCCACCCGGCCGGTGATCGCGGCGCTCGCCCGGTCGTTGGTACGCACCGCACCCGACACGGTCGACCTGTCACGGTTGGCGCTCGCCCTGGCCGGACGCGGCGTCCTGGAACCCGACCGCATCGCCGCGGTACTCGTCACCGGAGGGACCGCCTGGCCGACCGACGCGTGGCCGACCACCGACGGGCTGGCTCGTGCCGCCGAAGCCACCCGGTACTGGGGTGCCGAACGGACCTTCGGCTACCTGTGTGAAGCAGCCGCGGACGACACCGGACGGGAACGGTTCACCGACGCGGTCGTCCACGCCGTCGACCTCGGCCCGCACGCACCGACGCGGTTGCCGACCCGCCTGGGCGCGTTGATCGACCTGTACCGTCTGCAGGTCCGCACCGCACCGGCGACCCCGACCCGCACCCGGCCACCGGCACCCGCCGTACGGATCGATGACCCGGTCGGCGGCCCACCACGGCGGGCAGCGGCACCCGACGACGACACCGTCGACCACGGCGCGTTCTTCGCGCCGCCGACCGCAGGCGACGACGACACCCCGGTCGCGCCCGACGTGGCCATCACCCCACCGCCGTGGCTGACCCCGGTGGAAGGCACCTCGACCGGAGACGGGCTCGGATTCGTGCTCGCGCACCGGGCCGGTGACCTGATCCGCTGGGGTCGGACGATGGCGAACTGCCTGGACACCTACCGCCGGGCCGCCGCGGCGGGTGCCAGCCACCTGGTCGGAATCACCCGGGCCGGGCACCTGCGGTACGTGGTCGAGATCACACCGTCCCGGCGGATCCGCCAGTTCTCCGGCCGGGCCAACCGGCCGGTGCCCCGGGCCGACCACGACCGGGTCGTCGACCACCTGCGGGCGTTGCGGATCCTGACCTGACCCGGGCGCCCGGCCCCGCCGGGCTGGACAGGACAGGCGGGTCGGCCAGGACAGGCGGGTCAGACCGGTTCGGTGAACGCCTCGACGATCGCCTCCATGACACAAGCCAGCAGATCCCACCGGCGGGGTTGCCCGCCGGGACCGGTCGGACGCTCGATGTCGGTCGTGTCGAACGGGTCGTCGAACGTGGTCAACATCGCGAGCCCCCGCATCTGCGCCTCGATGGCGACCGCCATGTGCTCGACCGTGTAGGGGGCGCGCATCATCAGGCCGTAGTCGACCAGGACCTTGCGGTAGGTCTCGGCCACCGCCGAGACCATCTCCAGTTCGGATTCGACCACCCCGACGCGCAGCTCCGGGTCGGCGTGGCCGCGCAGCCACACCGCCGTCTGGCGCCGCAACTCCAGGGCGAACGCCTCCGAACGACGTGACTGGGGAGCCGCAACGCGGATCCGTTCGGACAGGTCCTCCGAGGCGGGGTCCAACTTCCGGTAGGAGCCGACACGGTCGAGTCGTTCGGACAGGTCCCGGCGGCGCACCGACGCGTGGCGCATCAGATCGGTGCGGAACTCGGCCTGGTTCGGCCAGATCTTGTACCCGCTGCCCGCGGTGCGCAGCCCGGCGCGACGGCACGCGTCGATCAGGGTCACCGCAGCCGGTTCGAAATTCTCCTCGGCCAGCAGCTCGCACGCCGCGTCGAGGATCACCACGCGGGTCTCATCCAGGCTCCTCCGCCCGGTCGGGTCGTTCTTTCGACCGCTCACATCACATCGGCTCCATGATTCAAAGGGTCGGAACGTCCATTCTGGCAGCCGTCGCTCGGTAGGGTCGCCCCCGATGCCGCAACCCGCCGCCAGGAACCGGATCGTGTCACATCCAGCGGTGCTGCGCTCGCTGGATGTGCTCGACGTCGACGACCTCGGTCCGCACGCCCGACGGGTCGTCGTCGGCGGTGACCAGCTCGGGGCGTTCACGGTGGAGGGCCGGGACCGACCGGCGTTCTCCTCACCGGGCCCCGAGGACCACGTCAAGCTCGTGTTGCCGGCATCGCCGGGTGCACCGGTGATCCTGCCGAGCGAGGTCGACGGAAAGCTCGTGTGGCCGACCGACCCGGCACCGACCCGGCGGGACGTGTCGGTCCGTCACCTCGACGCCACGGCGGGGCGGCTGGTCTTCGAGGTGGTCCGCCACGGCGGCGACGGTCCGCTCGCCGCGTGGGCCGAACGGGTCGAACCCGGCGACCGGATCCACCTGACCGGCCCGCGTAGTTCCCGGCTCATGGTCGACGCGGCACACTTCGTGCTGGTCGGCGACCTCGCATCGTTGGCGGCGGTCGCCCGCTGGACCGCCGAGGTACCCCCGGCGTCGGCGGTGACCGCGCTGGTTTCGGTGCCCGGCCCCGACGACGAACGACCGATCGTCCGGCCCGACGGCGGCGAGCTCGAGGTACGGTGGTTCCACGGCACCGACGACCGGGTACTGCTCGACGCGTTGAGCGACGTGGACCCGGGCCCGAATCCGTTCGTGTTCGTCGGCGCCGAGAACGACATCGCGAAAGCCGCACGGGAACATCTGCGCGACCGACGGGGCCTCACCGCCCGACAGTTCCGTTGCATCGGCTACTGGCGGGCGGGCACACCGGCATCGGGACGTTGACCGGGCCGGCCGGCCCCGCGGTCGGGTTCAGTGACGGTCGGGTTCAGTGGCGGTCGGGTTCGGTGGCGGTCGGGTTCAGTGACAGCTGCGGGTGACCAGGTCGACGATGTCGTCCGCGGCACGTTGCGCATCGACCCGTTCCGGCGCGGTGCGGTTCGTCCGGGCCGCGTCGATCGCCGTGTCGAGCCGTTGCGCGATCCGTTCGGGTGCGACCGCCCGCAGGTCCTCGTAGATCTCGACACGCCGGTCGTCGGGCACGCCGATCCCGTCGGCGAGTTCGACCTCGTGGTCGGCCGCGCGGGCACAGAACCGCTCCAGATCCGCGTCGATCGTCGCCGCGTTGTCCGGGGTGTCCCGGGCACGACCCTCCAGGACGTCGCGTTCCTCGTCGATACGGTCCCGCACGGCGTCGCGGGTCTCGTCGAATTCGTCGGACAGGCCGCTCACCTCGCCGGCCCGATCCACCGCGTCCCGGGCACGATCGCCCAGGTCGCCGCTGCTGGAACAACCCACCAGCACCGACACCGCCACCACGACGGCCGCCAGCACCGTGACGCCGCGTCCGGTTCCGAACCGGTTCATCGGTCTCCTTCCCACAGCGCCGGATGGTCCCGCGCCGACGGTAGCAGCACACCCGTTTCCCGGTCGGCGGGCCGACGGGGCGGTGCGGTCGGGGTGAGCAGCATCGTCAGGGTGCTCAGCGCCGCACCCACACCGACGACCGCGGTGATCCACACGGTGCCGGTCACCAACCACACCAGCACGATCGCGCTGTAGGCCATCACCTGGGACAGGATCTTCAACCGCAACGGCAGGGAACGATGCCGGGCGTAGTCGTCGGCGACGTCGATCGCGGCGCGCAGGATACGGATGCGGCGCAGACGTGCCGACAGCCGGTCGCTGGAGCGTGCCGCCGCCCAGAGTGCCACGAGGATGAACGGGGTGGTCGGCAACCCGGGCAACCAGACCCCGACGAGCCCGACCAGGGTCATCACCACGGCCAGCAGGCCGTACGACAAACGGGCGGCCAACGATCTGGCCGGGGCGGGACGCAACGGTTCCGGGAACGCCTGGTCGGTCGACATCGTGATCCGGATCGGACGGGGACGGGCTCGGCTCGTTGCGCCGATCCTACCGGTGGGTGCCGTTCCGGCCGCTCGACGGGGGCGTGGCGTCGGCCACGTCGACGGTACCCGTCCACCCGACCGCCGGGCCGAGCACGTAGACCGCATCGTCGCCGTCCAGGGCGACCGGCTCATCGCGGTCCGGCGCGAGCACGACCCGGGTGCCCCGGCGGTAGCCGACGGCGATCTCGTCGGCACGGGCGGCCGCGGCCACGATGTCGTCGAAACGCACCGCGGATCCGGCGGTGACACCCCACCGGTCGACGGGGTGGGCGAACAGGGCCGAACCGTGGAAGTCGAACAGGTCACGCAGGACGGCGGTCAACCACGGCCGGTCGGTCAACTGCGCCATCAACGACGCCGCCAACGCGTCCGACAGGATCAGATCGTCGGGTTCGATCCGGTCGACGAGGGTCTCGGTGCGGCTCTCTCGCAGCTCGACCACGACCCGTGTGGTGGACGCCTCGACGCCGTCACGGACGACCGCCAGGTACAGCAGCGACCGCGAATCGGCGCGGCCGGCGTCCAGGTTGTCGCGGTGGGGGACGACGGTGACGGCGTCGTAGACCCGTTCGGCCAGCCGGTCCCGGATCGCGTCGAGGGTCGCCACGGCCGACCGGGCGACGATGACCTCGTCGACGTGGCCCGACGCGGTGAGCGAACGACGTTCCGCGTCGCTCAACGCGGTGGCGTCCGCGATGACGTCGATGACCGAGTCGTCGCCGAGGAAGCCACGCAAGTCGCCCAGGGCGGCGTCCACGAACGGGTTCCAGCCGACCAGCAGGACGCGCTGTCCCGGCCGGACGACCTCGAGCGGTTCGACCCGACGGTCCGGCCGGTCGGGCGGCGCGTCGAAACCGATCGGGGTGTCGTCCTCGGCCAGGACGAGCAACCGGTCGGTGGCGCGCACCGGGCTGTCCATGCCCGGCAACAGTCGACTGGTGCCGTCGCGCACCAGACCGACCGGGATCGCGTCGGTGCAGCGCGCCAGCAGGTCACCGAACCGGGCTCCGACGTGTTCGGGGTCCAGGGGGTGTTCGTAGAAGTCGGCGTGCTGGTAGGAGGTGAGCCGGTCGAAGATCTGCCCGAACCCGCGTTCGCGCATGGACTGGGTGAGCACGTGGGTGATCACGTCGTGCGCGGCGACCACTTCGACCGTGTCGCCGAAAACGTTCGCGAAGATCCGCTCGTGGTGGGTGTCGGCGACCTCGACGATGATCCGTTGCCGTTCGGGATCGACCCCGTGGGCGACCAGGGCGAAGACCGTCTTGACGAGGTCACCCTCGTTCGGCGATTCGTGGTCGGCGAGCACCAGGATCCGTTCGGCGCCGGCGACACGGACCAGACCCAGGTCGCCGGGATCGGTGCGGTCACCGGTCCGACACGCGATCCGGGAGCGTCGCCGGTGCCGACCGAGGTGCCTGGCCAGGGCGTCTTCCATCCACACCCGCTGGTGGGGTCCGAGCACCGCGATGCGACGATCCACGAGCGGGCTGGCGTTCAGTTCGGCGATCAGGGTGTAGATCTCGTGGGACCAGCCCAGGATCACCGTGTCGGGCTGCTCGACCAGCGGCGATCGTCCGTTGCGCACCCGTTCGACGACGTCACCGAACGCGGTGACCACGATCGCCAGCAGCACCGCACTGCCGACGATCCCGACGAACACCAGCACCACCCCGACGATGCTCTCGACCACACCGACGTCACCGGAGTGGGAGCCGGCGTCGAACAGGCGGGTGACCGCCTGCCACAGCTCACCGGGGAACCGGTCCGGTGACCCGCCCAGACCCCAGCGGATCAGAGCGCCGAGGAGCGCGACCGCCACGAGCACCAGGACGAGCCCGGTGGCGACCCGACCGGGGCCGCCCGCGACCACGTGGTCGAGCCATGCACGCAGGCGATCCGACCGGCGCACACCCGGGCGGCCGGCGCCGCGTTCACCATCGACCACTGTGACTCCACCGGATCAACTCGCGCTCCGTTCGTGACGCATCCGTCCTCGAGGCACCGGGACCCTATCCGGCGTCACCACCGGCGTGTCGGCGACGCCACGGGGCCGCCCGGGGCCCTTGTGTCCGACCGGCACGACCGATAATGTTTTGACATGGAGATTCTCAGAACCTCGGACGAGCGTTTCGTCGGCCTGCCCGACTTCGACTACGAGCCGCGCTACGTCGAGGTCCCCGTCGATGCGGCCGACGAGGGTCTGCCGGGCACGGCCGGGAAACAGCTGCGGATCCACCACCTGGACGAAGGCCCCGCCGACGGGCCGGTCGTGCTGTTGTTGCACGGCGAACCGTCGTGGTCGTTCCTGTACCGGCACATGATCCCCACCCTGGTCGAGGCCGGGTGCCGGTGCATCGTGCCCGACCTGGTCGGTTTCGGACGGTCCGACAAACCGACCGAACGCACCGACCACACCTATGCCCGGCACGTCGCCTGGATGCGCGCCGCGTTGTTCGACCAACTGGACCTGTCGGGCATCACGCTCGTCGGCCAGGACTGGGGCAGCCTGATCGGGTTGCGGCTGGTCGCCGAACACCCCGACCGTTTCGACCGGGTCGTGATCGCCAACGGCGGGTTGCCCCACGGCACCGGCAAGTTGACCGAGGCGTTCATGAACTGGCTCGAGTTCGCGACCACCACCGAACACTTTCCGGTGGGCGCGATCATCAACGGCGGCTGCACCACCGACCTGTCGCCCGACGTGGTCGCCGGCTACGACGCCCCGTTCCCCGACGACGCCCACACCGCCGGACCCCGGGTCCTGCCCGGTCTGGTCCCGGTGACCGCCGAGGACCCGGCCACCCCCGACAACCAGCGGGCCTGGGAGGCACTGGGGCGTTTCACCAAACCGTTCCTGACCGCGTTCAGCGACGAGGACCCGATCACCCGGGGCGGCGAACGCACCCTGCACCGGCACATCCCCGGCACCGAAGGCCAGCCGCACACGACGATCACCGGCGGTGGCCACTTCCTGCAGGAGGACCGCGGTCCCGAGTTCGCCCGGGTCGTCGCCGACTTCATCGCCGCGACGTCCTGACCACTTCTCCGGGGCGCGACGCCGGGTCGTGCCACCCGGGAGAATCACCACGGTCGGGCCGATAGGGTCACGCGCATGTGCGACACGCTCGTCGTCCGCTCCGACGACGGGATCCTGTTCGCCAAGAACAGCGACCGGGACCCGAACGAAGCCCAGTTGATCGAATGGTTCCCGGCGGCCGACCACGCCGCCGGGGCGACCGTGGCCTGCACCCACCTGGAGATCCCCCAGGTCGGCCACACCCACGCGGTGACGCTGTCGCGCCCGTGGTGGATGTGGGGTGCGGAGATGGGCGCCAACGAACACGGGGTGGTCATCGGCAACCAGGCGGTGTTCAACCGGCGCGGCCACGCCCGCGCCGGGCTGCTCGGCATGGATCTGGTGCGCCTGGCACTGGAGCGCGCCGCGACCGCCGACGATGCGGTCGGCGTGATCGTCGACCTGTTGGAGACCCACGGCCAGGGCGGATCGCACAGCCACGACCACCCCGGGTTCCGCTACGACAACAGCTTCCTCGTCGCCGACCCGAACGGCGCCGTCGTCGTCGAGACCGCCCGACGCGCCTGGGCCACCGAAGAAGTCACCGGACGGGTCCGGTCGATCTCGAACGGCTACACGATCCCGGCGTTCGCCCGCGCCCACGCCGACCCGGTGCGGGCACGGGTCGCCCAGTGCGTGCAGCGGCGCTGTCGCACCGAGGAACTCGGCGCCGACGCGACCGGCCCCGCGGACCTGTTCGCCGTGTTGCGGGACCACGGCCCCACCGGGGTACCCGAGTTCAACCGCATCAACGGATCACTCGGTGCGCCGTGCGTGCACGCCGGCGGGTTCGCCACCGCATCCCAGACCGCCGGGTCCTGGGTGGCCGACCTGCGTGGCACCGCACGGCCACGGCACTGGGTCACCGCGACCGCGGCGCCGTGCACGTCGATCTTCAAACCGGTCCTGGTCGACCAACCGACCGGGCTCGGCGACACCGCCGAGGCGACGAACCGGTTCGACCAACGGGTCGGCTGGTGGCGTCACGAACTGTTGCACCGCACCGTCATGCGCGACCACGCGGCGTCGGTCGCGCGGTTCGCCGCCGCACGCGACCGCATGGAGAGCGCCTGGGTGGCCGACCCGCCCGACACCGCCGACGCGTTTCGGACCGCCGGGGAATCCGAAGCCGGGTGGTACGCGGACCTGGCCGCGGCCGGGTTGGGCGACGTCCGCCCGGGCTGGTTGCGGAAAATCGTCCGTCGGATCGACGCGGCGGCCCGTCTGGAACGTCCGTACCCGACACCGGCGGCATCGACGACCCGACCGGACGCCGCATGAGCCCGTCGGTCGTCGTCGTCGGCGCGGGGGTCGCCGGGCTCGCCGCGGCGCGCCAACTGGTCGCCGCCGGCGTCGACACGACCGTGTTGGAAGCACGCGACCGGGTGGGTGGGCGCACCGAGGGAACCACCACCGCGGACGGGTTCCCGATCGACCTGGGCGGCCAGTGGATCGGCCCCACCCAGACGCGGGTGTGGGCATTGGTGCGCGAGCTCGGCCTGGCGACCTTCGACACGTACAACGAAGGCTCGATGGTCGTCGACCTGGGTGGCAGACGGACCCTGATGGGTTCGGCCCGCGGGTCGGTGCCGAAACTGAACCCGTTCGTGCTGGCCGACATCGGGCGCGGCATGGCACGGTTCAACCGTCTGGCCTCCCGGGTGCCGTTGACCGAACCGTGGCGCCTCCCCGGCGCGGACCGTCTCGACGCGCAGACCTTCGAGACCTGGATCCGCCACAACCTGCGGACCGCGACCGGACGGGCGTACTTCCGGATTGCCTGCGAGGCGATCTTCTCCGCCGACGCCGGCGACTTCTCGGCGTTGCACGCACTGTTCTACGCACACTCCGGGTCCGGGTTCGACTCGCTCATGGAGGTCGAGGGCGGCGCGCAACAGACCCGGTTCGTCGACGGGGCGTTCCGTCTGGCGCAGGTGCTCGCCGAACCGCTCGCCGACCGGGTGGTGCTGTCGGCACCGGTGCGACGGATCGAACACACCGGCGACGGCGTCGTCGTGGTCACCCGCGACGGCGCCAGCCACACCGGCGACGCCGCGATCGTCACGCTGCCGCCCACCCTGGCCGGACGGCTCGAGTACGCACCCGCGCTGCCCGCCTGGCGGGAACAGCTCACCCAGAAACTCCCGATGGGTACGGTCATCAAGATCCACGCCGTCTACGACCGGCCGTTCTGGCGGGACGAGGCCTTGAGCGGCCAGGCCGCGTCGGACACCGGTCCGATCAAGATCACCTTCGACAACTCCCCACCGGACGGCCACATCGGCGTGTTGACCGGGTTCATGGAAGCCGACGACGGTCGGGCCATGTCCCGGGCCACGCCCGCCCAACGGCGTGCCGCGGCCTTGGCGTGCTTCGCCCGGTACTTCGGTCCCGAAGCCGCCCGCCCCACCGAGGTGCTCGAACGGGACTGGTCCGCCGAGGAGTTCTCCCGCGGGTGCTACGGCGCCCACTTCGGCACCGGAGTGTGGACGTCGTTCGGTGACCGTCTGCGCAGCCCTGTCGGACGGATCCACTGGGCGGGGACCGAATATTCGCCCGTGTGGAACGGCTACATCGAAGGGGCGTTGCGTTCGGGCGAACACACCGCCGACGAGGTCGCCGACGCACTCGGCATCTGACACCGTGTCAGATTCGACCGCAATGGGGCATCATGGGGCCATGGACGCACCCGACCCGTTCGCCCCGGCCCGACTCGGCCCCGTCACGTTGCGCAACCGGGTGATCAAGGCCGCCACCTTCGAAGGCCGCACCCCGGACCACGTGGTCACCGACTCGCTCATCGACTTCCACCGCGAGGTCGCCGCGGGTGGGGTCGGCATGAGCACCGTCGCGTACCTGGCGGTGTCGCGGGAAGGCTGTGGAACCCCCAACGAGATCGCCCTGTCCGCGAAGGCCGTGCCGGGCCTGACGCGTCTGACCGAGGCCATCCACGCCGAAGGCGCCAAGGCGTCCGCGCAGCTCGGCCACGCCGGTGCGGTCGCCTCGGCGACCGGGCTGCAGGGCCGCTCACCGTCACGGATCTTCTCGCCGCTCGCGATGCGGTTCACCAAACCCCTGACCGACACCGAGATCGAAGCCGTGGTGGACGACTTCGTGTCGGCCGCCGAGGTCGTCGCCGATTCCGGGTTCGACGCCGTCGAACTGCACTTCGGGCACGGCTACCTGATCAGCGAGTTCCTGTCACCGAAGCTGAACAAGCGCTCCGACCGTTGGGGCGGATCACTGGAGAACCGGGCCCGGTTGGCCCGCCGGGTCGCCGAAGCGGTCCGCGGGAAACTCGACGGCCGCCTGGCGGTGCTCGCGAAACTGAACATGGACGACGGGGTCCCCGGCGGGTTCTGGGTGACCGAAGCGGTGGAGGTCGCCCGCATGCTCGACGACGACGGCACCCTGGATGCGATCGAACTCACCGGCGGGTCGTCGTTGCAGAACCCGATGTACCTGTTCCACGGCGACGCCCCGATCCGGGAACTGGGTGCCACGTTCCCCGCCGCGTTGCGACCCGGCTTCAAACTCGTCGCGAACCGGTTCATGAAGACCTACCCCTACACCGAGGCGTACTTCCGGGACATGGCCCGCCAGTTCGTCGAGGCGGTCGACACCCCGATCGTGCTGCTGGGTGGCGTCAACAAGCGGTCCACGATCGAACAGGCGATGCGCGACGGGTTCGGGTTCGTCGCCATGGCGCGGGCGTTGCTGCGCGAACCCGACCTGGTGAACCGCATGCTCGCCGACGACGACCGCGCCGAGGGGCTGTGCATCCACTGCAACAAGTGCATGGCGACGATCTACGACGGCACCCGGTGCGTGCTCGTCGACGACGAACCCCCACGCATCTGACCCACCGCGCGGAAACGGCGTCACCGTCGAACACGCCACGGTAGGATCAGGGCCGTTCCGCGCTCTGCACGGAACACGAGCGGAGCGGGGGGCGACGAGGCGGAGGGTTCCAATGTCACAGGTCGATGTCACCCCACCCCCGGTGGGTTCCCCCCGCTTCTTCGAAGCGATCGTGTCCACGGCCGTGAACCCGTTCATCGTCATCGACGCCGAATTGAACCTGCTGTACGCCAGCCCGTCGATCGAAACGTTGCTGGGTTGGAAACCGTCGGACTGGGTGGGCCACAACGTCGCCGAACTCGTCGCCCCGACCAGCCTGGAACTCGCGATCTCGGGCATCACCGAGATCGCGCAGGTGTCACGGGACCCCGACTGGGTCGGCGCGCCGGTGCGGGTGTTCCTGCACGCGATCGACGGCACGACGGTCCCGGTCGACGCGTACGCACGCGACTCGTCGCGGACCGGGATCGAGGGCACCCTGGTGCAGCTCACCCGGGCCGGTGCGGCACAGACCATGAGCGACGCCGTCGACACGATCCTGGAAGGCGACGACCTGGACGGCGCCCTGGGTCTGCTGACCTCACTGGTCGAACACGACATCACCGGCACCGCGGCGATGCTGGGCAGCGGTTGGAACGGTCGCCGGTTCTCCCGGGTCGCCGGCCGGGACCGCATCCTGTTCCTCACCGCACCCGCTGTCGTCGCCGCCCGGGCGATCGAAGACGCCCACACCAGCGCCCGCATCGTCGCGGTCCTGTCCGAGCGGCACGCGGTCACGACACGTGACCCCGCCGCTCAACCCGGCGGGCAGGCCTGCTGGTGCGCCCCGGTACCCTCCGACGACGGCGGCGACCCCACCGCGGCGTTGTTCATCTGGCGGAGCGAACCGGGCCCGCCGGGGGTGATCTTCCGTGACGACATCCACCATTCGGTGAACCTGGCACGTCTCGCGTTGCGGTGGATGGGCACCCAACGTCTGCTCGCCTGGAGCGCCTCGCACGACCACCTCACCGGATTGTGGAACCGTGCCGAGTTCCAGAACCGCCTCGACGCCTCGGCCGGCCAGGCGCGTTCGGTGCTGTTCTGCGACCTGGACGACTTCAAACCGGTCAACGAGACGCTCGGCCACCGCGCCGGCGACCGGGTCCTGCACGCGGTCGCCGAACGGATGCGCAACGTCTGCGAAGGCTGCCTGGTCTCCCGCGTCGGCGGTGACGAGTTCGCGATCCTGTCGACCGGCACCCCGGACCTGACCGCCGCGCACCGCATCGCCCACCGGGTCCGGGCGGCACTCCACGACCCGGTCACCGTCGACACCCGTCAGGCGACCATCGGGGTCACGATCGGCATCGCGTTCGACCCGGGCGGCACCACCGACTCGGACCAGCTCATGGAACAGGCCGACGCGCTGCTGCGCCGCGGCAAAGCGGCCGGCAAGAACCAGGTGCTCTCCACGACCCTCGACGGGGTCGTCCGGGGGTGACCCCGTGCCGGTGGGTGGCCCGCAGGCCACCCACCGGAACGCCACCCGCTCAGGATGTCGTCACTGGTAGATGACCTCCGGTTCGATCCCCCCGTCGGGGGTCTCGACCAGGATCATCCGGGTGAAACAGCACATGCAGTACACGCGGTCCCCCGCCCGGTACTCGCGACGGGAACGGATCACGACCTTGCACACCGGGCAGATCACCTCGTTGGGGGCGAGGGTATCGCCGTCGCCCTGCCAGACCCGGTAGAACTTGCGCCACCGTTTCGGCACCTCCCGGAACCCGGTGTCCTCCAGGTCGTAGGTCCGCCGGGGGGCCTCCTCGACGGTCCCGTCGGCGCCCGTGGTGTCGACGTCGGCTTCGGCGACCGATGCGTCCGGGGACGTGGTCATGTCAACCCCAATCTGGTGACCGCGGCCAGGTAGTCCCGACCGAGCGTGGGTTGTTCGGCCCGGCTGAGCCCCAGGTCGCGGTAGATCCCCTTGAACGCGTTCAGGACCAGCGGGTCCAGTTCCGCGCGGATCGCCTCGAGGCGTTCCCGACCCGACGGGTCACGGGCGAGGCGCCGCCCCATCTCGTTCTCACCGAAACCCAGGTGACGACGTTCATCGGCGATGATGCCCCCCAGCACCTGGCTGGTGATCGGATCGGCGATCGGTTCGTGGAACCGGAACACGGTGTCCTCCAACGACTCCAGCAGGACGTTCTGCGCGAACACCGCAGCTTCGAAGTCGGCCTGTTCGACCAGGCGGGTCAGCCGTTCACCGAATTCGACCATGTTCGGGTTCGCCCGGGCGACGACCTCGGCTTCCGGGTCGGCGATCCCCAGGTCGTCGAGGCGACGCAGGAACACCTCCAGGTGGCGCGCCTCGTCGACGACCTGGGTGGCCAGGAAGATCCGGGTGGCGTTGTTCGGCGCGAGGCCGATCAACCCGCTGGACGCCTCCAGCGCCGCCTGCTCGCCCACGCAGTAGTTGCACAGCGTGGTGATGAGCGCGTCCAGCACCTCGGGTTCCATCGGCTCGTCGACCAGATCGGGGTCCGCGCCCCAGGGGCGTTCGGTCAGGTACCCCTCGACCGCCTCGAACCAGAACGAGAACGAGTGGACCTCCCGCAGCAGGTCCTCGTCGGTGATCTGGTGCGGTTCGGTGTCGGCGGCGAGCGGTGGGGTCATGCCCCGACCGGTTCGTGGTAGTCCAGGCCGATACGACCCAGGCGCACCTTGAACTCGTCGAGCACCGTGTTCGACAGCAACGCCTCGACCTCCTCGTTGGTGATCGCGGTCAGGTCGGTGCCCTTGAACTCGACGGGGCCGCCGGGACCACCCTGGGCGGCCAGACGTTCACGCTGACGTTCCACGGTCGGGCCCGACGCGGAGAACATGTCGGAGAAGGCGTTCAGCATGTGGTACGACATCTCGCCCTGCATGCGTTCGATGTCGGACTTGCGTTCGGGGAAGTCGGTGATCAACGAACCGATCCGGTTCTCACCGAACCCGACGTGGCGGCGTTCGTCGGCGATCGTGCCGGCCAGGGTCTGCGCGAACTTGGGGTTGCCGACCTCCGAGGTGGCCTTGAGCAGTTCGAACACCGAGAAGGCCATGCCCTCCAACACGATGTTCTGCCCCACGACCCCGGCCACGAAGTCGCCGTCGTTCACCCGTTCGAGCAGGGTCTCGGCGAACTTGACCAGGTTCGGGTTCGCGAACTCCTCGACGGTCGAGTCGATCTCGTCCTTCTTGACCCCCAGGTCCATCAGGCGGCGCGTGAAGATCTCCACGTGGCGGGCCTCGTCGAGGGTCTGGGTCGCAAGGAACGTCTTGGATGCGGCGTCCGGCGCGGCGTTCACCAGACCGGACGACGCGGCCAGCGCGCACCGTTCCCCGGCGACGAGCTGCACGGTCAGGCCGATCTCCATGATGCGACGTTCCTCGTCGGCGAGGAGTTCCTCGGGTTCGGTCAGTCCGGGGTCGTGCCCCCAGGTGGTGTCCTCGAGGTAGCCCTGCGGCGCCATCTCCAGCCAACGCTGGACCGAGTACTGCGCGAGAAAGCTGGATTCGGCCATTTTCGGTTCCCCTTGTGGTGTGTGTGCCGGGGACCTTCCCAGAGCTGTCCCCGTCGCTGACGGTCACCGTCGCACACGTCCGACGAACCGGTAAGGGACTTCGGACCCTCCGCGGTGTTGTCATCGGTCACACCGCCGAAGGACCCTGCAGGCCGTCGGGTTGCGCTCCTAGGCTGACCGCACGATCGATGACGAAGGAGGCCCGATGGGCACGTACGAAGTGAAGATGGTCATGTTGTCCACCGACGATCTGGACGAGTCCATCGCGTTCTACTCCGAGACGCTCGGCATGGAACTGAAGTTCCGCGACGGTGGCCACTTCGCCGCACTCGACGGCGGGCCGGTCACCCTGGCGTTGGCGACCTCGGTGGACCACCCGATGCCGGGCAAGGTCGTACCCGCGATCAAGACCGACGACGTCGACGCGGCCGCCGAGGCGATCGAGGCGAACGGTGGTGCGATCGTGCGCGGCCCCTACGACGACGAACACGAACGTCGGGCCGTGGTCTACGACCACAAGGGCAACGGCCTGGTCTTCTACAGCCCGTTGAAGAAGTAGGTCCCGGCCCACGGGGCCGGGCTCACCAACCGACCTCGTCGCAACCGGTGTGATCGGTCGGTTCGATCTGCAGGGTGGCGTGCGCGATGCCGTGACGTTCCTCGAGCAGTTCCCGGGCCGCGTCGAGCACCCGGTGGGTGTCGGTGGACGGATCCACCATCAGGTGCGCCGTGAGGGTGTCCATCCCCGAGGTGAGGGTCCAGATGTGCAGGTCGTGCACGTCGACGACCTCGTCCAGCCCGGACAGTTCGGCGTGGACGACGTCCGGGTCGATACCCGACGGTGCCGCCTGCAACAGGATCCGCACCGCGCGGCCGCCCAGACGCAACGCCCGGGGCAGGATCCACACGCCGATCGCGACGCCGAACACGGCGTCGGCCCACACCCAGCCGAACGCCCGCACCACGATCGCGGCGATGATCACCCCGACCGATCCGACCATGTCGGCCAGCACCTCGAGTGCGGCGCCCTCCACGTTCAGACTCTCCTTCGCGCCTTCGCGCAACAACAGCCAGGCGACGACGTTCACGAAGAGACCCAGGGTGGCGACCACCAGCATCGGGGTCGCCACGACGTCGGGCGTGTGCCCGATCCGGCCGACGGCGACCACCAGCACGTACACGGCGATGCCCAGCAGCAACAACGCGTTCACCAACGCGGCGAGGATCTCCAGGCGGTACAGCCCGTAGGTGTGGTGGCCGGGGTCGCCACGTCGGGCGTGGCGTTGCGCGGCCAGGATCGCCCCGAGCGCCATCGACAAGCCGACCACGTCGGTGAGCATGTGCCCCGCGTCGGACAACAACGCCAACGAGTTCGTCGCCAACGCGGTGACGAACTCGACGACCAGGAACGCGCCGGTGAGCACCAGCACGATCACCAGGCGCCCGACGTGACGGCCACCGGCACCCAACGGGACGTGGGAGTGGTCGTGCCCCATCAGTTCACCCCGGGTGCCGGGGACGCGGTTGCCAACGCCGAACGACTCCTCGTGGGTGATCGCCGGGAGAACCCGTCAGGCTAGTGCCGGATCGTCCGTCCCGGCCGGGGGCGGCTCGAACCGGTAGCCGACCCCGCGGACGGTCACGATGCGGGTCGGAGCCGACGGGTCGGGTTCGATCTTGGCCCGCAGCCGTTTGATGTGGACGTCCAGGGTGCGGGTGTCGCCCACGTAGTCGTCGCCCCAGACCCGTTCGATGAGCCGCTCCCGGGACACGACCCGTCCGGCCCGCCCCAACAGCACACCGAGCAGTTCGAACTCCTTGAGCGGCAACTCGACACGTTCGCCGCGCACGGTCACCCGGTGCCCGTCGGCGTCGAAGGACACGTCACCGACCTCGACGATCCCCGGGTCGGTGACCTCGACCCCGTCCGTGACGGTGTCGCCGCGTCGCAACGCGGCCCGCATCCGCGCGACCAGTTCACGGATCCGGTACGGCTTGGTGACGTAGTCGTCGGCACCGAT
>CAZVFF010000014.1:0-19289 GCA_964626395.1 uncultured Iamiaceae bacterium
GGATCCTGGACCCGGACCGCAAGAAGATGTCCAAGTCCAAGGGCAACGTCGTCACCCCGGTGGCGCTGTTGGACACCTACGGCACCGACGCGGTGCGCTACTGGTCGACCTCGGCGCGCACCGGGGTGGACACCGCGTTCGACGAGGGCCAGTTCAAGATCGGTCGACGGCTCGCGATCAAACTGCTGAACGCGTCACGGTTCGCGCTCCTGTCCGGCGCGACCACCCCGGACAGGAGCGCGGTCAGCGAACCGCTCGACCGGGCACTGCTGGCCCGCCTCGGAGATGTCGTGGCCGGTTGCACGGCGGCGTTCGAGGCGTTCGACCACGCCCGGGCCCTGGAGACCACCGAGACGTTCTTCTGGGACTTCTGCAACGACTACCTGGAACTGGTCAAGGGTCGCGCCTACGGCGCGGAGGCCGCCGTCGACCCGGCGACGGCGTCGGCACGGGCCACACTCGCCATCGCGCTCGACACGGTCCTGCGCCTGTTCGCCCCGTTCCTGCCGTTCGTCACGGCCGAGGTGTGGTCGTGGTGGCGCCCCGGACACGTCCACGCCGCCACCTGGCCGGGCGCCGAACCAGCGTCGTGGCCGGTCGCCGACGACGACACCGTACTCACCGTCGCCGCCGAGGTCCTGGGGACGATCCGGCACACCAAGTCCGACGCCAAGGTGTCGATGAAGACGGGTGTCGAACGGGTGACGGTCACCGACAGCGCCGAGCGGTGCGCCGCGCTGGAGACGGCACGTGGCGACGTCATCGACGCCGGCGTCGTCACGGAGTTGACGATCCGGCAGACCACCGCGACACCCGACATCGAGGTGGTCCTCGACACCACGGTCTGATCGGGTCCGACGGAACGCGTCCGGTGCCGATCCGGAGCCGGTGGCAGTGTCCCGGTGGGCCTCCCACCGGGAACACCACCCGCCTACCACTCCGACCCCAGGTGCAGGGATGTATTCAATATCCTGAAGCCGGATTTGTCAATTCGCGGTGCCATCGGCCGGGCCGTCGGGCCCGTCGTGACCGAGGTCGGCGAGCGACCCGATCCGGTCGTCATCGACCGCGACCGGGCCGGCGGTGTCGACGTTCCCCGCAGTGTGCAGGAACACGTCGCGGTGTGCGAAGGGCCGTTCGATACCGGCCTGCACGAACGCATCGTGGAGTTCGGCCCGCAACGCCCGGGCGATCGGCCACTGCTGGCCGGGCCGGGTCTTGATCACCAACCGGAGCACGACCGCGTCCTCGCCCAGTTCCTCGACCCCCCACACCTGGGGTTCGCTCAGCACCTCGGAGACGTTCCCGGGTGCGTGCGCCACCCGGTGCGCCACCTCGCCGATGATTCGTTGGGCCTCGTCCAGGTCGGTGCCGTAGGGGACGGGGATGTCCAACAACGCCCGGGCCCATTCCTGGGACATGTTGCCGACCCGCCGGATGTCCCCGTTCGGGATGTGCCACATGGTGCCGTTGACGTCGCGGATGCTGGTGATCCGCAACGTGACCTCCTCCACGGTTCCGACCACGCCGTCGGAGCCCTCGACCTTGTCGGAGACGTCGATCACGTCACCGACCCCGAACTGGTCCTCGACGAGCATGAACATGCCCCCCAGGAAGTCCTTGACCATGGTCTGGGCCCCGAAACCCAACGCCACCCCGGCGATCCCGGCACCGGCGAACAGCGGGCCGAGCTTCAGGCCCAACGCATTGAACGTGTACACGATCGCGAGGGTGTAGACCACGAAACTGGAGATGCTGCGCAGGACCGCGGTGACGGTCTTGGCGCGGGCCGCCGACCGGATCGACACACTGCCGGTCTCGATCAACATGCGCGGGGTGCGGGCCCTGACCTTCGCCATCCGGCCCGACTCGGTCGCGCCCTCCATGCGACGGCCCATCCGTTTGATGAAGTAACGGATGACCTTGTTCGCGACCACCGCCACGATCCAGATGAGGATGATCGCGATGAGCGGTCCGACGACCTTGTCGGAGGCGACGGCGAGGAACCGGTTGTCGGTCCATTCGAGCACCCAGCGGCATTCGGTCGCGGGGTCGTCGCCACACACCTCCGCCAGACGTTCGGGTGTGATGTCGGCCGCCAGGAGCGCGATGCGGGCCGGAACGGGCATGGCGCCCCACACTACCGACGACGCCGAAAGCCGGGATCAGCCGACCGGTCGTCGGTCCCGAGCGACCCGTCGACGTCACCCGGAGCCACGACGCTGCATGTTCGTGTGCGGCCCTCACACGACCGGGTCCGTCCGTCGCCGGGGGAACGTGTCTGGTATCTTGCGGGTTCCGATGCCATCGACGGCGAGAGGACGGTCGCCGGCCCGGGACGTCGAACGCTCCCCGGCCCGGAGGGTCCGGCTCCTCGCGTACGGTGTGACCTGCGGGATCCTCCTCGTGTTCACGGTCGCGGTGGTCACCGACGGTGAGGCCTGGCCGATCACGTCGTTCCGTCTGTTCTCCCACGTCCGGACCGACACGACGGCGAGCACCACGTTGGTGGCCGTCGACGACGACGGCGGGGAGCATCCGGTCCGGGCCGACGCGGACCACGTGTTCGTGAAACGGACCACGGTTCGCTACGCGACGTTGCGGTCGGTCGCCCCCGGCCGTGCCCGGGTGATGGTCGAGGCCTGGCTGGTGTCGGCCGGGTTGGACCCGGCCGACTTCGAATCCGTCGAGCTGCATCGGAGAACGTCGCGACTGCACGCGGACGGTTCGCCACCCGAGGTCCTCGATGAGCACACCACCTGGCGTCTGGACCTGCGGTGAACACGACCGCCGACACCCCCGCCGCGCCGTCGACGCCCCGCGCGGACCGCGGGCTCACCGCACCCGGCCCGGCACGCCTCGCGGTGTGGATCCGCACCGGGTTGGTGGTTCTGGTCCTGATGCGTCTGGTGTTGCGCGACTGGTGGCTGCTCGCGACCACGCCGGCGCCGTTGTTCGAACCGGTGTTCGCGGTGTCCTGGATGTCGGGTCCCCCCACCCGCACGCTGGTGACGGTGTTCTGGGGTGTGGGCATCGTCGCGGCCGTCGCGTGCCTGCTGCGACTCGCCCCCCGGGTGGCGTTCATCGCGGCGTGGGCCGCCTACGTGCAGCTGTGTGCGATGTGGTCGTCTTCGGGCAAGGTCATGCACAACGACGTCCTGTTGGTGTGGGCCTGCGTGCCGTTCCTGTTCGCGCCCGCGCCCCGACGCGACGAACTGGACACCGTCGACGAACGCTGGGGGTGGGCACCGCGGGCGTCGTTGGTGGTCGTCGCCGCGGTGTACTGCCTGTCGGGATTGCAGAAGCTCCGCCATTCGGGCATCGCGTGGGTCGACGCCGACAACATCGCCTGGGTCGTCCGCCAGGGTGACGGCCCGCTCGGCGCCGCCCTGAACCGCGACATCGCGGCGCAGACGTGGTTGATGGCCACGGTCGCCACGGTCACGATCCTGTTCGAGGTCGGCGCGCCGGCACTGTTGGGGTTCCGGCGCACTCGCGGGTTGTTCGTGCTGGTGGCGTCCGGATTCCACCTGGGGATCTTCGCGACGCTGGGGCTCGACTACTACGGCTGGATCGGCACGCTCGTCGTCGTGATCCTGCCCCAGGCGCCGCTGCCGGCGGGCCTGTGTCGGATGCTCACACGACGCATCGACCCCGGACGGTTGCCCCCGGCATGGCGCCCGGACCACTCCGGTGGCCCCGGGCCCCCGGGCGCGCCCCCGTCGCAACGTCCGGTGTCGCACGCGGTTGACGGCGACGCGTCTCCACGGTGACGCCCGACCGGGCCGCCTCGTCGTACGCGGGTAGGTTGGCGGGAATGTCCGGAGAACCGCAGGGCACCGTTCCACCACCGTCCCGGGGGCCGGGACCGTGGCGCGCCGATCCAGAACCCGCCCCGGAATGGTTCCGCGACGCCCTCGCGGTGCCCACCGGGTCCCACACGATCGAGGTCGAAGGTGCGACGATCGCATTCCGCACCTGGGGCGAGGTCGGTCTGCCCGGGCTGGTCTTCGTCCACGGCGGCGGCGCTCACAGCTACTGGTGGACCCATGTGGCCGCCATGTTCGCCCACGACCATCGGGTCACCGCGCTGGACCTGAGCGGACACGGAGACAGCTCGCACCGCGACTCGTACTCGGTGGAACAGTGGACCCGGGAGGTGCTGGCCGTCGCCGACGCGTCGGGGTTTCCCGGGCCACCGGTGGTGGTCGGCCACTCGATGGGCGGCATGGTCGCGATCGTCACCGCCGCACTCGCCGGCGACGGCGGTCTGGCCGGTGCGATCGTCGGGGACTCCCCGGTGACCGAACCCGACCCGGAGGTCGCCTCGGCCCGCCTGGGGGTGTTCCGTCAGGCCAAGGTCTACCCGACGATGGAGGCCGCGCTCCCCCACTTCCGCACCGTGCCCGAACAGGCGGACTACCGCGACTGGGTCGTCGACCACGTCGCCCGCCATTCACTGCGCCGCACCGAGGCCGGTTGGCGTTGGAAGTTCGACCCGAACCTGTTCAACGCGTTCGCCGGTGACCCCCGGGGCATCGCGTTGCCGTACCTGGGCGACATCCACTGCAGGCTGGCCCTGTTGAGTTTCGAGAAGGGCCTGTTGACCCCGGACATCAGCCAGTTCATGTACGACCGGATGGGCCGGGTCACCCCGGTGGTTTCGATCCCCGAGACCGGTCACCACGCGATGTTGGACCAGCCGTTGTTGCTGATCACCGCGATCCGCGCGTTGCTCGCCGACTGGGACCATTCCACTCCGATCCTGCGGCGAGACGAAAGAGGCTGAAGATGGCCGGAACGACGAGAATCGCGATCGCACCGGGCGGCATCGCGGACGACTGGTTGGGCGACGCGGTCCGGGCCGGTGGGGGCACGGTGAGCACCCCGGACTCCGCCCGCGGCCTGATCTGGGCGATCCCGAAGAAGCCGGACGACCTGGAGACGTTGCTGCGTGAACATCCGCAACTGGAGTGGATCCAGCTGCCGTTCGCCGGGATCGAGACGTTCACCCACCTGATGCGCGACGGCCGGATCTGGACGTGCGGCAAGGGCGTGTACGCCGACCCGGTGGCCGAACTGGCGTTGTCGCTGCTGCTGGCCGGCATGCGGGGCGTGGGGACCTACGCCCGGCGTACCAGCTGGATCAAACGTGACGCGAACGCACTCGGTCGGAACCTGATCGGGGCGAAGGTGACGATCCTGGGTGGCGGCGGGATCGCACGGTCGCTGTTACGACTCCTCGCCGGTTTCGACGTGACCACGACCGTGTTGCGTCGCAGCCACGACGTCGCCGTGCCCGGTGCGGACCGCACGGTTGGGTTGGATGCGTTGCACGAATCGGTGACCGACGCCGACGCGGTCGTCGTGGCGTTGGCGTCGACCCCACGGACCCGCGGGGTGATCGACACCGCGGTGTTGTCGGCCATGGCGGACCACGCGTGGCTGGTCAACGTGGCCCGTGGCACCCACGTGGTCACGAACGACCTCGTCGCCGCGCTGGCCGACGGCACGATCGGCGGCGCCGGGTTGGACGTCACCGATCCCGAACCGTTGCCCGACGACCACCCGTTGTGGTCGATGCCCAACGCGATCATCACCCCGCACGTGGGCAACACCCCGGCCATGGCGGTGCCGTTGCTGGGTGCCCGGGTCACCGAGAACACCCGACGGTTCATCGCCGGCGAGGAACTGGTCGGCCTCGTCGATCCCGAACTCGGTTACTGACCCGGTCCCGGCGCGTCGGGGTCCGGTCTGCCGACACGGTCGATCGTCCGCAACACCGGGTTGGCGTCGATGACCGCCGAGAACGACACCTTCTCGCTCGCCACGTTCAACGCCACCAGCACGACCAGTACCACCAGCTGGGGCACCCAACCGTGCGTGGCGACCAGCCCCCAACCGAGCGCGGCGCCCAGCACGTTCGATCCGGCGTCACCCAACATCAGGTGTTCCCGTGCGTCGAAGAAGACCAACCCGACAGCCGCACCGACGAGGATCGCGACGCCGGCCAGCAACGGCCGATCGACCACGCCGCAGGTCGCGAACAGGGCGATCGCGCACGGCACCGCCACCTTCGTACACCGCGCCGGTGCGCGGTCGAACAGGTTCATCGTGTTGGCGGCCAGTGCGATCACCGCGGCGCCCAGCAGCATCCGCCACCACGTCCCGGTGGTGACCATCGGCACGATCGCGAGCGCGAACAGTCCACCGACGATCAACTTCACCCCGCCGGTGGTCAACCGGCCGGCGGCCAGCGCCCCCAGGTGACCGCGGAACCCGCGGTCGTCACCGCGCGCGGCCAGGTCGTCGAACAGACCCAACAGCCCGAACCCGCCGGCGAGCAACACCGCGAAGATCCGCGCGTCGGCGCCCGGGTCGAACCAGCCGAGGGCCGCGCCGATCAGGCGCCACGGGCCGGTCACGACCACCGCCGTGAGGAACAACACGATGCCCGCGCCCACCGGCACGTTCCGGCCGCGATGGTTGGTCCGGGCGAACAACGTCTGGTCGAAGGTGTCGCGCAACGCCAACCACACCCCGGCGGCCACCAACCCGCCGAGGACGAATCCGACGATCCACACCACGACGGGGTCGGCGACCGCCGGGGCTCCGAAATCGATCACGGGTCCTCCTCCGGTGCCGACGGTCGGCCCGTGAGCACTGCCGATCGGGTGTTCTCCCCCTTGAGATCGCCCGGGGGCGCCTCGAGCAACTCGTCGGGGCGTTCGGGATCGGCCAGGGCGGGCAGGGCCACGAACGCTCCCAGGTAGACGAACACGAGCGCGGCCGCCATCGCCCCCGAATCGTTCAACGCGTACCCGAGCACCGCGACGATGAACAACCCGGCCAGGGTGTGACGTTGCACCGAACCTCTCGGTGCCACCCGCTCCCAGCAACGGCCGAACAGGTACACGAGCACCACGAAGACCAGCACCACCGGCAGCAGCCGCGACCACGTCGAGCTGCCCAACAACGAGATGTTCGTGGAGATCTTGCGACCGATCGTCGTCCAGAACGTGCCGCCGTCGCCGCCTCCCAGGAAGAACCGTCCGATGTGGTTCCGGTCGGCCGGGGACTGCATCGCCTCGTAGGCGACGACGACCGCGAGGACACCGATGGCGACGGCGACGGGCACGAGCACGACCTTCCAGTCGAGCCGTCGTCCCGACAGGAGGAACAACAGGATCCCGAGCGCGGGCACCAGGCTGAGGATTCCCCCGACGTCGGAACCCAGCCAGGGTGCACCGTCGATCACGACGACGATCACCGCGAGCGCCGCGGCCCCCCACCAGGCGTCCCGGGGACGGACCGAACGCCCGACGATCCACCCCATGACGATCACCGCACTCGCGGCGATCAGCCCGTAGGCCGCGTTGCCGACCCCGGTGAAGCGCGCCGCGGTCGTCGGCAGGTACCCGAGCAGTCCGGCCTCCTGCAGGGAAGCGCCCGTGAGCACGTCACCGCACAACACGACCAGGGTCGCTCCGGTCACCGCGACGAGCGGACTCCACGGGGTCCGACCGCGGTCGTGCAGGCCCCAGGCGACAGCGAGCGCGAGCCCGTACAACAGCACGACCGACAGGGCCCCGTGGGAGCCGAGCCAGGGGAACATGCGGAACACGAAGGTCCCCACGGGGACCGCCGTCACCGCGACGAACAGGAACCGGAGGATCCGCCGGAGCAACCGGGGCGTGTCGACACGCAGCAGCGCGACCAGCGCCACCAGGTACAGCACCACCTGGAAGTTGACGAACGAATCGAGGAATCCCGGGTAGGACCGGTTCCGGTCGACGATCCGGTCGTTCACCGACCGGAACCCGTCCAGGTCGGCCGGACCGGCCGTCGTCTGCAGGGGGCGCCCAACCATGTCGGACGGGGTGGCGACGTCGAGCACCGACAGGATCGTGGGAGCCAGATCGGTCAGGGTCACCAGACCGGGCCGTCCCGTCGAGGGCGACTCGAGACGTCCCGGTTCGATGCCGGCCCCGGCCAGCACCAGCGGGACGAGTTCGGCGTCGCGCCCCGGCGGGCTCATCCCGGCGACCATCAACAGCGTGTCGGGCGGGAGTTCCGCGTGGATCGCCCCGATGAGCCGGTCGGTGCTCTCCAGTGCGGAACGGCGGGCATTCTCGGCTTCGTCGGGGAGCATGCCCGACGCGTACGCGGCGACCCGGTCGGTGTCACCGGGGTCGACGACCACGACCGCGCTGTCCCGGACGACCGAGCGGAACCCGTCGAGGAACACGTCGGTTTCGGACCGCAGACCGAACGGCGCGGTCGGATCGGATCGGACCAGTCCGGCCCCCACGGTTCCACCGTCCACCGCACCACCGGCCGTGGCCAATGCCCACGCGGCCGGAGCGCGGCGGAGCAGCGTGCCGTCGTCGTCGACCGTGTCCGAGTTCGCGACGACCGCGGTGCGCAGTTCGGCGTCCCTGAGTGCGTCACCCAACGAACCGGGCAGCGAGTTCGCGTACGACGACGTCGCGCGCCTGGCCTGTGCCATGGGGAGCACGAGCACGTCGCCCGACGGTCGATGTCCGGTGCGGCGTTCCAACACGTCGATGGCCGTGGCCCCCTCGGCCGCGGCTTCCCGGTCCAGGATCGAATCCGCCGCGGTCGGCACCGCCACCTGGGAGGCCGCGCCCAGGGTCGCGTACGCCGCGTCGCTTCCGGTTCCTCCACGGCTCCGCACGGTCATCATCCCGGCTGCTCCCTCGGCGACGAGGTCGTCGAGATTGGGGACGACACCCGATCCGAGATCGTCCAGACCCAGGCGCGGAACTCCCACGACCACCACCCGGTCGACCGTTCCTGGAGCGGTGGCGCCGGTGACCGCGCCGATCCGGGCGGTGAACAGCGACAGGACGAGCAACCCGAGCACCGCACCGACCAGCGCGAGTCGGCGCACGGTGCCGGGCACCAGCCGGGGCCACAGGGCCCCGGCCACGTCCCGCCCCTGGGATGCACGATGGCGGAACCCGGCCACCGTCCGCCCGGTGTGCAGGTGCTCCATGGGGACCTCGACCTCGAGGATCCGTGCACCCGCCCGCGACGCGTCGATCGTCATGGCCACTTCCAGTCCGAACCGCGCGGCCGGTTCCATCCCGCGGAGGAACGCTCCACGTACCGCACGTTGGCCCGACAACGGCGCCGCGGCGTCGAATCCCGAACCCCGGAGCACGCCCCGGTGGGCGAACCGGCGCACCATTCCGAACCCGCCCCGCCCGGCGGCGGCGGGCAGCACCCCGATCACCAGGTCGGCTTCGTCGGCCAGCACCGGTGCGAGCAACGTCGGGGCGTGCCGCGCGTCGTCGGCGACGTCGGCGTCGATCAACAGGTACACCTCGGCGTCGGGTTCCGCGGCGACACCGGCCGCGACGGCCCCCGCCTTGCCGCGGTTGCGTCCCAGGCGCAGGACGCGCGCGCCGGCCGCGTGGGCCCGTTCGGCGGTGTCGTCGGTGGAGCCGTCGTCGATGACCAGCACACGGTCCACGGCGCCGCCCGCGAGCAACGCCTCGACGGTACGTGCGGTGGAGGCGGCCCGGTCCTTGGACGGGACCAACGCGACGACGTTCACCCCGACACCGCCTTCTCGACCGGTCGTCCCGGTGCGCGGGGTTCGTCGGCCCGGTCGCGCACCGCGCGCAGGGCCACGAGGATCAGCATCGGACCCAGGTAGACGAACACGAGCGCGGTGACCACGACACCCGAGTCGTTCAACAGCCAGCCGACGATGCCGAGCACCAGCATCGACACCACTCCGGTGCGGACCGCCGAACCGGTCGGCAACAACCGGCGCCAACCCCGCGCGACGACCAACACGTGGAGCGCGTACACCGCGGACAAGGGTACCGCCCAGGTCCAGACCGACTGGGCCAACGCCGCGGTGTTGGCCCGCCACTTCGCCGCGAGCATCGCCGGGAACGTCTCGTCGTTCCCGTAACCGACCCCCAGGAAGAACCGGCCGATGTGGGTACGTTGATCGGGCTCGTGGGCGAGGTCGATCCCCACGACCACAGCCAACACGGCAACCCCGGCACCGACCGCACCCACCAGGTAGGGCCAGCGCAGACGCCGACCGGTGAACGCCCAGAAGGTGGCACCGAGCACGGGGACCAACGTGAGGATCCCACCGACGTCCGCCCCCAACCAGGGTGCCCCATCGGCGACCACGGTCACCGAGAACAACACACCGGCGATCCACAGGCCACGACGTGGGTCGCCGTCGGCGCGACCACGCTCGACCGCGAAGGTGGCCACCACCACCGCGCACGCCGCGAGGATCGCGAACACCGAGTTGTTGATCCCGAAGTAGCGGCTGGAGGTGTCGGGCGAATACCCGAAGAAGCTGCCGAACAACAGGTGGGCGCCGGTCGCCAGGTCGACCACGATGATCCCGATCGTGGCGAGCGCGATCCCGACGAGCGCGCGGATCGCGTCCCGGGCCGCCCATCGGGCGAGGCCCGCGACGACGACCGCGATCGCCCAGGTCACCACGATCGTCCCGTAGGACAGTGAACTCAATCCGACCGAGAGACGAACGAGGAAGGTGGCGAGCGGCCAGGAGGCGAACACGAGCGCCGCCATCTCGAAGAACCGGGCGGTGCGGGGGCCGGGTCTGCCCAGACCGAGGAAGACCAACGCCGCCAGGAACAAGGCCGACTGCGCGACGATCGCGGAGATCATCATCACCCGGGTGATCGTCGAATGGGTGGTGAACATCCGATCGAACCGACGGTTGTGGTCCCAGGAGACCTCGCCGGGTGTCGCGCGGAGCGCGCTGCCGTGCAACGCGTCCGACGGCGGCGCGCCGAGGGCGTCCAGCACGCTGGCCGCGACGTCGCCCATCGTGGCCATCCCGTCCCGGTGCGTCGAGGGCGACCCGATCCGCCCCTGGGTGACACCGGCGCCCGCCACGACGATCGGCGTGAGCGACCAGCGTTGCGCGGCGGGGGTGACCCCGAACGCGATGATGCGGGTACCCGGTGGTACCTCCCTGACCAGCTCGCCGAGCACGGCGTCGGTGACGCGCAACGCCCGCCGTCGACTCTCCACCCCTTCACGGACGGACTGTTCGGGAAGGTACTGCTGGGCGCGGATCGTCTCTCCGGGATCGGCGACGATCACGTCGGCTTCGTCGAACCCGTCGACCACGTCGCGGACGAAACGTGTCCGGTCGACCGCGACGCCGTAGGGGGCGGCCCGGTCCTCAGCGAGCAGGGCCGCCGAGGTGTCCCCGTGGGCTGCGACCCCCCACCGGTCGATCGCGGCCAACGCGGCCGGTGCCGACCGGACGATCCGCCCGTTCGGGGCGACCGTGTCGGCGTTCGTGACCACCCCGATGCCGCGGTCAGCGTCCTCGAGCAGCGCCGCGAGCGTGCCGACCGGGACGTGGTCGGCGACCAGTCGGGGCACCGACGGTACGACGACCTCACCCGACAGGTCACGTCCGGTCCGGACCCGTTGCGCTTCGATCGCGGTGGCGCCCAGGTACGGGTCGTCGGCGCCGTACGCGGTGGTGCCCGCCGAACCGGTCGCGGTGGCCTCACCGGCGCCGATCGAGGCGTAGGCCTCGGCCGCGTCGGGTTCGGGGCCCCGCGTCTTGACCCGCAACGCACCGATCGCCCCCTGTTCACCGAGCGCGATCAGGTTCGGCATCCGTTCGGCGGTGACGTCCCCCAGCTCCAGACGGGGAATGCCGAACAGCAGGACCCGCTCGGCCTCCGGGAGCGCCTGTTCCCCGACGGTCCGACCGAGGTCGGCGGTCCAGTACGAGGCGATGCCGGCCACGACGAGCACCACCGCGAGCATACGACGAACCGTCACGCTCACCGGTCGCCTTCCGCCCGGCCGGTTCCACCCCGACGGCCGATCCGTCGGCGGAGCGCGTCACCGGCCGTGGCCACCTCGGGGGTCCGACACACCATGTGGACCGCGACAGCCACCACGGTGCAGACCACCGTGGCGGCGATGCCGGCCGCCACGGCACGCGTACGGCTCGACCAGCCGACCGCGACAGCCGTCCAGAACGCCGCAGCGACCGCGGGGACCGACGCCACGATCGAACGCCACAGCGCACCGCCGACCGGGACGGGACGGCCGACACGGTCCACGACGATCCGGTACAGCGCGACACAGGCCACGGTGAACGCGACCGCCTGGATGCACCCGAAGGTGACCAGCAACGCCGCGCCGTGCACGAACCCGACCGAGACGATCATCCCGACCACGGCCACACCGGTCGCCACGAGGTTGACCATCGTCGGTGACCTGGCGTCACCGAGCGCGTAGGACGCACGGGTCAACAGGAACAGCACGCTGAATGCACACAGGCCGGTCAGGAACCCGGCGAGGGTCGCGGAGACCAGGCGCACCCCGTGGGCGTCGAGTTGGCCGATCCGCACCACCGACAGTCCCGGCGCGGCGACGACGGCCAACAGGCCACTGGAGGGGATCAGCAACAGCAACGACAGACGCATACCCCGGGTGAGTTCCCGGGCGAACCCGGTGTCGTCGGCACGGGCCGCCTGACGGGACAGCCTCGGGAACAGGGCGGTGAAGATCGGGTACGCGATCAACGCGTGGGGCAGCAGGAAGAACATCCACGCGGTCTGGTAGGCGATGACCCCACCGTCGACCCGTCCGGCCAGGATGATCGTCGCGCCGATGAGCACCTCGTTCAGCCCGACGTGCCCGGCGGCCCAGGCTCCCTGGCGCCACAGCCTGCCCAGACCGAGGCCGCGTGCTCGCCAACGGGGTCGCAACGGCATGCCGGCGTGCCACAGGGCCACGAGCGGCACGATCGTCATCGCGACCGTTCCGGCCAGGGTCCCGCCACCCAGCAGGACCTTCTCCTCCATGGTCAGGTGCAGGCCGGCCGCGGGGTCGTGGTTGTGGGCGAACACGACCATGGTGATGGTGACGACGACGTTGTTGAACACCGGCGCTATCGAGGTGGCCAGGAACCGGTGGTCGGCCTGCAACAGCGCGCTGGCGACGGCCCCGGCGGCGTAGAACACCAACTGGGGCATGATGAACCACAGCAGGAACGCACCCAGGGCGACCTGGTCGGCCCGGACCGATTCGGGCACCCCGATCGTGAGCAGCTGCATGAGCCAGGTGCCACCGAACATGCCGATGAGTGCGATGACGCCGACGGCGACGACCCCGCGGGTGGCCAGCACCGATCCGAGCAGTCGGGCACCGGCCGGTCCGCGCAGCGGGTTGTCGGCGTCGTCGGTGTCGTTCCTCGACAGCAGTTCGACGAAGCTCGGCACCAGGATCGAGAACAGCAGTCCGCCCGCGAGCAGCTCGAACAGGACGTTGGACACCTCGTTGGCACGCTGGTAGGCGTCGCCCAGCCAGGCGATGCCGAGCGCGCCGGCCACGGCGATGACCCGCACGAACCCGGTGATGCGCGACACCAGGTTGCCGACGGTGATGACGGTCGCGGCCCGCCCGAAGGCGGCGCGGCGCGGTTCTCCGGTCGCTCCGGTGTCGCCGGGCGCCGCCACCGCGAGGAGATCTTCCGGCTCCGGCATCGTCGTCACAGGCTACGTGACCCCTCCGAAACGGGCCGGTACCCGTCGGGACGGGCGTGCACGGGCCCGGACGGCACGGCGTGCAACGGCGCCGGGCACCGCCGTCTACCGTGAGGGGGACCGACGACGTGTGAAGGGGATCACCGATGCCAGACGACGAAACCCGGGTACGGGACCGGACCGCCGAGTTCCTGGCGGAGCACGATCCGACGGTCATGTCCGACGAGGCGTTCCGCTCCGCCCAGTTCGACGCCGGACTGGCGTGGGTGCACTTCCCCGACGGGCGTGGCGGTTTGGGCCTGGCACCCCGGTTCCAACGGATCATCGACGCGGAACTCGCCGCGGCGGGCGCCGCACCGGCGGGGCTGACCAAGTTCTTCGGGTTGACGATGGCGGGACCCACGATCGTCACCAACGCCGACGACGCCGTGATCGACCGACTGTTGCGGCCGGCGTTCACCGGCGAGGACGTGTGGTGCCAGCTGTTCTCCGAACCCGGTGCGGGGTCGGACCTGGCCGGGTTGGCGTGTCGGGCGGTACGCGACGGCGACGAATGGGTGATCAACGGCCAGAAGGTGTGGAACACCGGCGCGCACCTGGCCGACCGGGGCATGCTGGTCACCCGCACCGACCCCGATGTGCCCAAACACAAGGGCATGACGTATTTCGCGCTCGACATGCACGCACCCGGGGTGGAGGTGCGCCCGCTGCGCCAGATCACCGGGGAGGCCGAGTTCAACGAGGTCTACCTGACCGACGTGCGCGTCCCCGACGCGGACCGCATCGGTGCGGTCGGTGAAGGCTGGCGGGTGGCGATGACGACCCTGTCCAACGAGCGCACCACGATCGGCGGCGGGGGTGGCGGCGTACCGCGCCGGGGGTCCGGGTCGATCGCCGAGGCCGTCAGGATCTGGCGGGAGGAGGACGGTGTGGAGCGTTCCGCGGTGAACCGGGACCGTCTGTTGCGGATGTGGTGCACGGTGGAGGCGCTGCGGTTGACGAACATCCGGGCGTCCCAGAACCGCAAGGCGGGCAACCCCGGGCCGGAGGGTTCGATCGCCAAGCTGGCGTTCGCCGAGATCAACATGGCCGTGTACGAACTGTGTGTGGATCTGCTGGGCATGTCGGGAATGGTCGACCACGACTACACGATGCGGCGCTCGGAGACCCTCGGGCTGGTGGGTGGCCCGGGGTCGAGCCGCAAGATGTTCCTGCGGTCCCGGGCGAACTCGATCGAGGGCGGCACCTCGGAGATCCAGCGCAACATCATCGGCGAGCGGGTGTTGGGCCTGCCGGGCGAACCCCGGGTGGACAAGGCGATCCCCTGGGCCGACGTCCCCCGCTCCTGACCCCCCATCCGAACTTCGTCACATCTTCGAGTCTCCGACTCGAGGAACGCGCTTGTTCCGGCAAGCGCGCGGATCCACCGGCGGGCGCTTGCCGAATCAAGCGCGACGTTGGTGCCCCACGCGCACTTTCGTGACGAAGTTCGAGGCGGTCCGGAGGTTCCGGATCGGACGGACGGCGGACGATCCGGCGGATGCTTGCCGAATCAAGCGCGTCGAAAGAGCCCCACACGCACTTTCGTGACGAAGTTCGAGCGGGGGGCGGTCGGCGGGTCGGCGATGGGGGTCGCCGACCGAGCCGCGACCGGCCGGGCGGATCAGGCGTTCTTGGGCAGTTCCGAGTACGGGGTGTCCTTGGCCGGACCCTGCTCGCGGGGCAGACCGAGCACGCGTTCGGACATGATGTTCCGCTGGATCTGGTCGGTGCCGCCGTAGATCGGCGGTGCCTGCGCGTACAACGCCATGCCGGTCACCGCGGCCAGGAACGGGTTCCCGGTCGCTTCGGTGATCGCGTCGTTGTCGGCGGGGTCGTAGGCGTGCAACATGCCCTGCGCGCCGACGATGTCGAGGCCCAGGTCGCGTTGCAGACGCACGATGTTCGACATCGACAGCTTCGCGATGTTGCCGATGCCGGGGATCGACTCGCCCTTGGCCCGCAGTGCCTTGTTCCGTTCCGCGCTGTAGCGGCCGATCTCACCCAGGGTGTGCAGCTGCGCCAGGCCCTGGCGGATGACCGGGTCGTCGATCCTCCCGTTCCCGCGTGCCAGCCCGGCGAGCATGTCGGCCGAGCTGCGGCGTCGACCACCGGACTCCCTGGTCTTCTCGGCCTTCTTCGCCGGCGCTGCGCGTACGTAGTCACCGACGCGCTTGTCGAGGTCGCCCGCCAGGGTGCCCGGACGAGCGCCCGAGAGCCCACCACCGGCGGCACCGCCGCCGGAACCCAGCCCGGCACGTTCGTGACCGAGGGTCACGTTCGCGACGCGCCAGCCGTTGTTGAGCCCGCCGATGATCGCGGCGTCGGGGACCCGCGCCTCGGACAGGAACACCTCGTTGAACATCGAGTTGCCGGTCATCTCACGCAACGGGCGCAGCTCGATCCCGGGCTGGTGCATGTCGATCGCGAAGTAGGTGATCCCCCGGTGTTTGGGCAGCGACGGGTCGGTGCGGGCGAGCAGCATCGCCATGTCGGCGATCTGCCCGAGCGACGTCCAGACCTTCTGGCCCTCGATGATCCACTCGTCGCCGTCACGGGTGGCCTTGGTGCCGAGGCCGGCCAGGTCCGAACCGGCACCCGGTTCGGAGAACAACTGGCACCAGCCCTTGCGGCCGGTCACGATGTCGGCGACGTACTCGGAGACCTGTTCGGGTGTGCCCTCGTCGGAGATCGTGGGCGCGGCGAGCAGTAGCCCCAGACCGCCGGGTGCGCCGAGCGCACCGAACGCCGAGATCTCGTTGCCGATCTGCACGGCCACGGCCCGTTCCACCCCACGGCCGTAGGAACCGACGGGCAGGGTCGGCGCCGACCAACCGGCCTCGCCGAGCTTCTCCCACCACTGACCGACGGTGAGATCCGGGTCCCAGTTGTCGCCCAACCAGTCACGGAGTTCTTCGATGATGTCCCCGGTGGCAGCGGTTTCGGTCATGGGTTCCCCTGTTCGGTCGTGCGGCGCGTCCCCGGCGCCGTCGTCGTCCCCCGATCTTCCCGCACAGGGCACTCACGGACCAATCGCGCACCGACACGTCGGCGGTGGGTGTTCACAGATCGGGTTGATCGACCGGCAGGTTCGGTACGACCAGGCCACCGTCGACGGCCAGGATCTGACCGGTCACGTATCCCGCTGCGGGTGACGCCAGGTAGGCGACGGCCGCCGCGACGTCCTCGACGGTGCCGATGCGCCGCAACGGGGTGTTCCGCGCGAGGGCGGTGACGATCTCGCTGTCCGCGGCGACCATCTCGAGCGCGCCGGTCATCACCGCGCCGGGCGACACGGCGTTGATGCGGATCCGCGGGTTCAGTTCCTGGGCGAGCAGGCGCACCGCGTGGTCCAGCGCCGCCTTGACCACGCCGTAGGCCAGGAACCCACGGCCGGCGACGTGGCCGACCGAACTGGAGATCAACACGACGGCGGCATCGGGCGATTCGGCCAGGTGTGGGGTGGCCAGGCGCACCAGGCGCAACCCGTCGACGACGTTGCGGTCGAACGCGGTGGCCAACGACCGGTCGCTGGTCGCCAGGAACGGTTTGGGGAACGACCCGCCCGTGCCGCACACCACCACGTCGAGGCGGCCGAACTCGGCGACGGTCGCATCGACCGCAGCGGCGGCGGCGTCCGGGTCGGACAGGTCGGCCGGTACGGCGAGGGCCCGGACACCCAGGGAGCGGGCGTCGCCTGCGACCGCTTCGAGTTGTTCGGCGGTGCGGGCCACCACGGCCACGTCGGCACCTGCTTCGGCCAGCGCGAGGGCACACGCGGCGCCGATCCCCCGTCCCGCGCCGCCGACCAGCGCGACGCGGCCGTCCAGCCGGAACCGTGGGGCCACTCCGACCGACCGGCCGTTCTGCGCGTTCACCCCGGGATCCGTTCGGGCTGTGCTTCGGCGAGCATCTCGTCCCGGTCCGCCTCGAGCACGAACCCGGCCTCGATCACCGCGTCGGTGGCGGCCTCGAACCGTTCGAGGTAGTCGTCGGCGTTCCCGTACCGGTCGGCCAGGTCGGCCTCGGGGATCGGGATCGTGGTCCCGGCCATGAGACACGCCACGGAACCGCCCTCGGCGGGCAGGCCCGACAGCACGTCGACGGGCACGTCCACCTGCGGGGTGCGGATCCCCCCGACCGCGATGCCGGCTTCGTCGCGTTCGTAGTCGGCGCCATCGTCGGACAGCACCAACGCGGGCGATTCGACGGGAGCGTCACCGTCGACGACCCAGGTGTTCAACGCGTCCAGTGCGCCGCGCATGATGAACACCATCGGTCCCGCGTTGATCGGTTCGGGGCAGCCCAACGAATCCGCGACCGAAGCGAGCTGGTAGACGTCGATGTGGGCGGTTCCGGCCATCTGCCAGACACGCAGGTGGTCGTTGTCGGGCTGGAGCGCCGCGTCGTAGCCGAGCAGCCCGCGGATGTCGGTTTCGGACTGTACGACCAGGACCGGGACATCGAGGTCGGTTCGGAACCGGACCGGGTCGGGTGAGGTGACCGCCGAGGCGATGTCGGTACCGACATCCGGTTCACCCAGACCCAACGCCGCGCCGCCACGACTGTGCACGAGAAAGCCGTCGAACTCGCCGGTCAGGGGCTGGACGCCGTCGTAGTAGGTCGTCAACGCGTACGCGGACTGGGACTCCCCCATCGCCAGCAGACGTCCGGGCTCCAGGTCGCCCAGCGGATCCACGTCGCCCGCCGGGGCGCGCAGACCCCGGGCGATCTGGGTGAACATGTCGTAGGAGTAGGCGTCACCCGGGTGGTGCAGATCGCCGTAACGGTCGGGGTCCTGGTTGCGGATCCCCTGGCCGGCCCCACCCGCGGCGGACACCGGCGTCTCGACCGCGACGGTGCCGCCCTCGACCCCGATGTGCTGTGCCGATACCCCCACCCAGGCGTAGCCGCCACGTACGATCTCGTCGGCGGTGTAGGTCCAGTCCGGCGACGCGTCCAACCCGCCGGAGACGTTGTACCACTCGACGACCACCGTCCCGTTGAAGTCGTCCGGTTCGGTCGGTCTCCGCACCGTGATCCGGGTGGCGTAGTCGGCTTCACCGGTCGGGGCCAGGGTCATCTCACCGTCCTCGGGGAACGTGTCGGACCCGTCGGCGAGTTCGTAGGCGCCCGCGGTGCCCTCGGCCCGGTACTCGGCCTCGACGTATCCGGCCGCCTGCAGGTCCGGGCCCGGCTGCAGGGACGCCACGAGGATCCCGTCACCGCCGTCGATCTCGCTGAACGTCGCCGCCGGTCCATCCGGACGGTCGACGACCGTGGTCGTCGTACCGACGGTCTCCGCGCTCGCACGGTCACCGTCGGATCCCCCCGACGAACAACCTGCGGTCACGACAACGGCCACGGCCAGGCACAGGGTCACCGCCCGACGTCGGGTCCGACCGGAGCGTTCCGTTCGTCTGATCATCGAGACTCCCCTCGTTGCTCGGATCCCCGGGTGTCGATCCCGGTCGGAGGCGCACCGTACACCGGGCGGGTCGGTGCCGATACCCGCACCCGTGATCCCTTCCCGGGGTGGACCCGTGACGTCGACGAGCGGGGTGACCGGCCCGCCGCGACCGTGTCCGGTCGCGAACCCGTGGACCGTCGAATCGTCCCGTCGCGTCGGGCGAACCCGTCCCGGTGGGTCATTCGTGTTCGAACCCTGTGCCGCTAGCGTGGATCGTGTGAAGAACCTCGCGT
>CAZVFF010000015.1:0-18360 GCA_964626395.1 uncultured Iamiaceae bacterium
CGACCGATGTCCAACTTGACGTCCGCGTCGCTCATCAGCAGCGACTGGGCGTCGGTGTTCACCGCGATGAACTCGACGCCCTTGAGCCCGGCGTCGATCATGCGGTTGACGGCATTGACGCCGCCACCACCGATGCCGACCACCTTGATGACCGCGAGATAGTTCTGTGGATTGCCGGTCATTTCTGACGTACCTCCAGTTGGGGGGCCCGTGGGGCCGGGCGAACACATCCCGCGATGCGGGGATGCAGGGGAAAAGAACCCGGGATCATCGCCGTTCGACGGTTCACCGGGACGGTCTTCGGAACCGGTCGGGCACTAGGCACAACCATACTCCGGGGTCAGGGTCGGGGCGGTGGGCACCGACACGTCGAGGGTGCAGCCCTCGGCGAGGCCGCCGAGGTGTTCGATCATGGTGGCCAACGACGCGAACTTCGCCTCGAAGGCCTCGGAACGACCGAGCGCGACCACTCCACCGTCTCGGAGGGTCAGCTCGACACTGTCGCCGTCGGAGAACCCGACCCGGGTGATGCGGTCCCGTTCCGTCCGTGGGATCGACGAAGCGGTCCGCAACAGCGGGGTCGACCCACGCAACTGCGTCCCCGGCTCGCCCGGGGTGGGTCCGACCAGCAGCGGCAGCGCGACGTCATCGCCACCACTGCGGTCCAGGACCCGGCCGTCGGTGTCGACGAGCACCTCACCCGATCCGGTGGCCACCCGGGCGACCGGGGTCCGGTCCACGAGGCGGATGTCGACGCGGCCGGGCCATTCGCGGGTGACGGTGGCCGAGGCGACCCACGGAAGCGCCTCGAGTTCGTCGGTGACCCGGGACGGGGAGACGTCCATCATCGCCGTACCGGGACCGATACCGGCCGCGCGCAGCACCTGGTCCGCGTCGACGTGGTCGGACCCGGTCACCGTGACCTCGTCGACGGCCAACAACGGGGACCGCAGCAGTGCCCACCCGGCGGCCACCACCCCGGCGACCACCGCGAACGCGACCAGGCGGTGCAGACGCTTGCGTCCACGGCCACGACGGACCTCGGCACGGCGGCGACGTAGACGCGCCGGGACGATGACCCGTCCGTCGGCGGAGCGGACCGTCGAGGTCACCGGTCCTCCGGTGTGGGTGCGTTCCCGGCCGCGTCGTGCACCCGAACATTGTCGTCGGCGACGGTCGGTGTTTCGCGGACCCCCCGCTCCGAATCCACGAGGTCGGTCGCCAAGGTGGTGATGTCCCCGGCCCCGAGGGTGATGCACAGGTCCCCAGGACGCAGCTCCGAGGACAGGAACGCGACCAGGTCGTCGCGTCGGGGCAGGTAGACCACACGGGCGCGCGGATGGGCGTCGAGGACCGCACGCACGATCAACTCGCCAGACACGCCCGGCCGGGGCGCTTCACCCGCCGGGTAGATGTCGGTCAGCACGACGACGTCCGCGTCGACGAACGCGTCGGCGAAGGTCCGCCACAGGGTCGCCGTGCGGCTGTACCGGTGCGGTTGGAACACCGCGACCACACGGTCGAATCCGCCTTCGGCCGCGGTCGACAACGCCGCGGTCAACTCACCCGGGACGTGCGCGTAGTCGTCCACGAAGGTCACGTCCCCCCGGGACCCACGGAACTCGTAGCGACGGGCGACGCCCCCGAACCGCTCCAGTGCGGCGACCACCGGGGCGGTCGGGATCCCCATCTCGGCCGCCACGGCGTACGCCGCGGTGGCGTTGCGGGCGTTGTGCAACCCGGGCAGGGGCAGCTCGACGGGCTGCGGCCCGGATCCGGCGTGCTCGATCGTGAACGAGATCGAGGCCCGGTGCGGGGTCACCCCGGTGATGCGGTAGTCGGCCGCGGTGTCGATGCCGTAGGTCACGCTCGGGAACTCGTCGGCCAGCGCCGCGACCCGTGGGTCGTCGGCACACAGCACCCGGGGCCCGGTCGCGCCGGCGAGGAAGGTCCGGAACGCTTCGGTCAACGCCGCCGCGGAAGTCTCCGGGTCGGATCCGTAGTGTTCGAGGTGGTCCGGTTCCAACGAGGTGACCACCACGGCGCCGGAACCGAGTTCCAGGAACGTGCCGTCGGACTCGTCGGCCTCCACCACGAACAGATCGCCGGTGCCCCATCCGGCGCCCGTACCGATCTCGTTCACGTCACCACCGATCACGAACGCCGGGCGACGACCGGCTTCACGCAGCGCCAGGGTCAACATCGACGAGGTCGTCGTCTTCCCGTGCGTTCCGGCCACCGCGACCGTGGTGTGGGACCGGGCCAGGGCGCCCAGGATCCGGGACCGGTGCAACACGGGGATCCCGGCCTCACGGGCGGCACGGATTTCGGGGTTCGCCTCGGGTACCGCGGTCGAGGTCACCACGGCGTCGACGCCGGCGACCACCGCCGGGTCGTGACCGATGCGGACCTCGGCACCGAGCGCGCGGACCCGCTGCACGGCGACCGATTCACGCAGGTCGCTGCCGGTGACCCGGTGGCCCATACCGATGAGTACGGCGGCGACGGCGTTCATGCCGGTGCCACCGACCCCCACCACGTGCAGTCTCCGGGGGTGGGACAGGTCAATGTCCACGGGCCACCTCGACAACGATGCGTGCGACCGCCTCGGCGGCGTCGAGGCGTGCCATCGCGTGCATGTCACGGGCCATGCCCGCCCGCAGCTCGGCATCGTCGACCAGCGGCGCGAGGGCCGAACGGAGTCCCTCCGGGGTGCACGCCGCGTCGTCCAGCAGGACCGCTCCGCCCCCGGCGACCATCCGGTCGGCGTTCGCCCGTTGGTGGTTCCGGGGCGCGATCGGCAGCGGGACGAGGACCGCGGGAACGCCGAACGCGGCCAGCTCGACCACACCACCACCCGAGCGACCGACGACGACGTCGGCCGCGGCCAGGGCCAGGTCCATGCGGTCCTCGTAGGCGACGATCTGGTGGATCAGTCCGCCGTCGGCGCCGTCACGTGCGTCGCCGACGAAATCGGGATGGTCCCGTTTGCCCACGACGTGACGGATCGCGAGGTCGTCCCGGTCCCGCCAGGTCCCCGCGAGACCCCGGACCGCGAGGTTCACCGTCCGCGCCCCCAGCGAGCCGGTCGCCACGAGCACGACGGTCCGTTGCGTGGGCAACCCGAGTGCCTCGCGCGCCCGGGCGCGTGAGGCGGCCGGGTCGGCGGCGTGCCGGCGGGCGGCCGCCACCAGACCGGGTCGCATCGGGTTCCCGGTGACCACCGACCGGGGCAGGTCGGTCCCCTCGAAGGTGACCGCGCTCCGGCGGGCCCGGAACCGCAACAGGCGGTTGACGGCCCCGGCCCGGGCGTTCTGTTCGCACAACACGATCGGACGTCGCCACAGGACCGCGCCCGCCCCGACCGCGAAGCTGGCGTATCCGCCCAACACCACGACCACGTCGGGTCTGGTGCGCCGGACCAGACCCACACCGGCGAACAGGCCGCGCAACAGGCTCGCCACCGCGGTCACGTTCGACCACGTGAACCGCCGCTGGATTCCACGTCCGGGCAACTCGGTCAGCGTGAAACCGGCCGCGGAGACCAGCTCGCGTTCCACGCCGCGGTCGCCACCGGCGAAGGCGATCTCATCGACGGCCAGACCCGCGTCGACCAGTGCGTGGGCGACGGCGATCCCGGGAAGCACGTGTCCGGCCGTGCCACCCCCGGCGATGAGGACCCCGGGTCCGGGGGAACCCGTGTTCACCGTCGGCCGACCCGTGGTTCCGGCGCCGGGTGGCGGGCGACGTTCAACAACAGGCCCACCGCGGCGAGGCTGACGACCATCGACGTTCCGCCGTAGGACATGAACGGCAATGGCACCCCGGTGATCGGCAACAGCCCGATCACGGCTCCGATGTTGACGAAGGCCTGGAGGACGATCCAGGCGGTGACCCCCACGGCGATGCACGACGCGAACGTGGATCCGGCCCGGGCGGCGACCTGCAGACCGAAGACCCCGATGGCCAGGAACGACAGGACCACCACAAGTGCACCGAACAGTCCCATCTCCTCCCCCACGATCGCGAAGATGAAGTCGGTGTGCGCGAACGGTAGGAAACCCCACTTGGCACGCGACGAGCCGATACCCACGCCGAACACGCCTCCGGCGGCGAGGCCCACCCGGGACTGGATCAGCTGGTAGCCGGCGTGCTGCGGATCGGCCCAGGGATCCAGGAACGACGAGATCCGGGCGCGCCGATAGCCCGAACCGAACGAAGCCACCAGGAAGGCTCCGAGCCCGAGCAGCCCGTAGAACGACAACCGCAGGCGGGGCACCCCGGCGGCGAACAGGACGACGAGCGCGACGATCGCGACGATCGTGAGGCTCCCCAGGTCGCGCTGCGCCAACAGCAGCACCCCGAAGAAGGCCACCACGAGCATGACCGGGCGGATCGAGACCCGACCGTCGTCGATGTGGGAGGCGTTCCGGGCCAACCAGTAACCGATGAACAGGATCACCGCCAGCTTGGTCAGTTCCGACGGCTGGATCTGGATGGGGCCGGCACCGATCCAGCGGGTCGCTCCGTTGGCGGTCACGCCGATGCCCGGAACGTGCACGGCGAGCAGGCCGACCGCACACAACCCGACGGCGGGAACGGCGACGTTGCGCAGCGTGTCGAGCCGGAGACGCAACGCGGCGAACGCGCAGGCGGCACCCACGACCGTCCAGCCGGCCTGCTTGACGAAGAAGGTCCAGGCCGACCCGGTCGTGTCGAGGCTCATCACCGACGACGCCGACAACACCATCGCCAGGCCGATCACGTTCAACAGGCCGACCACGATGACCAACCCGGTGAAGGCGAAGGTGTTCTGCCCCGGAACCGTCAGGAACCGGGCCACGCCCCCCCGGGTCGGTCGTGGGGCGGGATCGTGCAGGTGCAGGCGACGTTGCGAGGGCGGTGGTGCACCGATCGTGGTCATCGTGCCAGTCCCAGGTGGATGAAGTCCGCGTAGAAGATCCCGAGTGCCACGACCGTGCACATACCCGCGATGATCCAGAACCGGATGATCACCGTCGTCTCGGGCCAGCCCTTCTGTTCGTAGTGGTGGTGCACGGGCGCCATGCGGAAGATGCGCTTGCCGAAGATCCGGAAACTGGCGACCTGGAGCATCACCGAGACGGTCTCGTAGACGAACAGGCCGCCGATCACCGGCAGCAGCAGCTGGGTGTTCGACAACAACGCGAGTCCGGCGAGTCCCGCTCCGATCGCGAGCGAGCCGGTGTCACCCATGAAGATCCTGGCCGGGGCCGCGTTCCACCAGAGGAACCCGGCGAGCGCGCCCGCCATGGCAACGGCCACGACCGACAGGTCGAGGGCGTGGGCCACGTCGTACACCGGGTAGCGGAACGCCCAGAAGCAGATGATCGTGTAACAGATGAACGCCTGGATGGCGGCGCCCGCTGCCAAGCCGTCGAGGCCGTCGGTCAGGTTCACCGCGTTCGTCGTCCCCAACAACAACAGCAACGCCCAGAGCACCCAGACCCAGGCCGGCATCGTCCAGTCGATGCTGTCCCAGCGCGTGAAACTGAGCTCCAGGTGGGGCTTGGACAGGTTCAGGGTGAGCAACGTGAAACAGATCGCGACCAGGAACAGGCCCCCGAACTTGGCGCTCTTGGAAAGCCCCAGGTTGCGGGCGTTGCGGACCTTGATCCAGTCGTCGGCGAGCCCGACACCGCCCGCCGCGACGATCAGGAACATCACGAACAGACCCGAACGGGTGAACACCAGCCCGGGACGGACGTGGGCGGCCAGATAGCCGAACGCGGCGGCACCCACGATCGCGACGCCCCCGATCGTCGGCGTACCGGCCTTGGACAGGTGCTGTCGGGGGCCGTCGGTGCGGATCGGTTGGCCGACGTTGTGGGTCACCAACCAGCCGATGAGCATGCGGGTCCCCACGAGTGAGAACGCGAACGACACCGCCCCGGAGATCACCAGGGCGATCATGCGATCCACCCGGCTGCGTCGAGCGCGGCACCCGCGACCGTCCGGTCGTCGAACGGGACGACCCGGTCGCCGACGGTCTGGGTGGTTTCGTGGCCCTTTCCCGCGATGATCACCACATCACCTTCGCGTGCCAGCGCGATGATCCGGGTGATGGCCTCGGCCCGGTCCGGGATCGTCAGGGTCCGGCCGGCCCGTGGGGTCTCGGCCGACTCGACACCCGCGAGGATCGCGCCTGCGATCTCTGCGGGGTCCTCGGAGCGGGGATTGTCGGTCGTGACGACGATGACGTCGGCTTCCCGCGCCGCCACGGCACCCATCAGCGGGCGCTTTTCACGGTAGCGGTCCCCGCCGGCACCGAAGGTCACCAGGACGCGTCGGCCACCGGCGATGTCCCGGGCGGTCCGCAGTGCCCCATCGAGCCCGTCCGGCGTGTGCGCGTAGTCGACGACGACGGTGAAGGGCTGGCCGTGGTCGATCGGTTCGAAACGCCCCGGGACGACCGGGACGGCCTCCAGGCCCGCCCGGATGTCGTCGTCGGCGATACCGAGCAACCGTGCCGCCGCCGCCGCGGCGAGTGCGTTGGAGACGTTGAAGCGCCCGGCGAGCAGCATCTGCACGGGCGCGCCCTCCCAGGTGAACGCCAACGGCGCCAACGAGGTGATCGGCTCGGCGTCGGACACACGGAAACCGTTCATCGGGATCGGTGCCGAATCGACGAGGAGGCGGCCGTGGGTGTCGTCGAGGTTCGCGACGCCACGGGTCGACAGGTCCGCTTCGAACAGGCGGGCCTTGGCACGGAAGTAGGCCTCCATCGTGCCGTGGTGGTCCAGGTGGTCCCGGGACAGGTTCGTGAACACGGCCACATCGAAACGCATGCCGCCGACCCGGTGCTGGTCGAGGGCGTGCGAGGACACCTCCATGACCACCGAATCCCGTCCACGGGACCGTGCCCCGGCGAGTTGGCGTTGCAGATCGGTCGCTTCGGGCGTGGTGCGTTCACCGGTGAGGGTTCCGATCACCTCGCAGGAACCACCTGCGGTGGTGAGGATCGCGCCGGTCAGCGCCGCGGTGGTGGTCTTGCCGTTGGTTCCGGTGATGCCGACGCAGCGCAGATGCCGCGAGGGGTCACCGTGGACGAGTGCGGCGACCGGTCCCATCGCGACCCGCACGTCGGCCACGATGATCCTGGGCACGTCGACGTCGACGGAATGGCGGCACAGCAGCGCGACCGCGCCCGCTGCGACGGCGCTGTCGGCCCGGGTGTGTCCGTCGACACTGGCACCCTCCACACAGCAGAACAGCCCGCCATCGCGGGGATGGCGGTCGTCGTGGAACGCGTCGACGACGACGGTGTCGGCGGCGCCCTCGATGACGTTGTCGATACCGTGCTCATCGAGGCGTTCGGCGATCGCGGCCAGGGTGGTCCCCTTCACGGCCCACCGCCGTCCGCTGCGGCCTCCTCGCCGGTCACCGGTGATGCTCCGGGTACGCCGACCGTTTCGGGTGGAGCCGGTTCGGGGTCGACGTCGCCGGCGGCGGCACGCAGATCCGGGTGCAGGTCCGGGAGTCCCTCGGTGATGTCCGGGCCCCTGGTCGGGGGCAGGTGCAGACGACGGACGGCTTCGGTCGCGATGCGGGCGAACAGGGGCGCCGCCGTGTCCGACGCGTAGTAGGAGCCGTCACGGCCCGGTTCGTCGAGCACGACGATGATCGACAGCTGCGGGTCGTCCGCGGGCAACATGCCCACGAAGGTCGACACGTAGTGGTAACGGCCGTCCATACCCATGTAGCCGTCGCCGGGCATGTGTTCATCGAGGGGTTTGCGGGCGGTGCCGGTCTTACCGGCGACCCGGTAACCGGGCACGGCGGCCTGGGTCCCGGTTCCGGTACGCACGACGTTGGCCAGCATGCCGCGCAGTTGGCGGGCCACGTCGACGGGGATGACCTGTTCGGGCTCGGCCACGTCGGTCGGCAGGCGCTGCCCGTCCGGAGCGATCCTGGCGGCGACCAGCTGCGCGGGGACCGAACGGCCGTCCGCTGCGATGATGTTGTAGGCCTGCAACATCTGCAACGCGGTGACCGAGATCCCCTGACCGATCGGGATCGAACCGATCGACGAGCCGCTCCAGTCCTCCAACGGCAGCAGCAACCCCGGGGACTCGTCGGGGAAGTCGAGCGCGGTGCGGGTCCCGAAACCGAAGTCGCGGATCGCGGTATCGATCCCCTCGGCACCGACACGCTGGGCGAGGGCGATCGTGCCGATGTTCGACGACACCGTCAGGATGTCGGTGACGCTGAGCTGGGCGGGCAGTGGTTCGGCCTCGGTGAAGTCCGCACCACCCAGGGTGATCGCGGACGGGTGGTCGAGCACCGTGGAGGGATCCACCTGACCGGACGCGAGGGCGGCCGCCACGGTGATGACCTTGCTCACCGACCCGGGCTCGAACACGGCGGTGAGCGCCTTGTTGGTCGAGGTCGGGCCGACCTCGTCGGATTCGGGATCCCGGTCGATGTTGACCATCGCCAGGATCTCCCCGGTGTCGGGGCGCGAAACGATGGCCGTTCCTGCCTCGGCTCCGGTGGCTTCGACCTGTTCGGACACGAGGCGTCCCACCGCGAACTGCAACGGCAGATCCAGGGTCAGTTCGATGTCGTCGCCGGGTGCGGCGGCTTTCAGTTCACGTTCCCCACCCGGGATCGGCCCGAGGGCGGAGCGTTCGTAGGAGACCTCGCCCGGGGTGCCGTCGAGAACGGCGTCGTACTGCTTCTCCAACCCGGTGATGCCGATGCCGTCGATGTCGGTCAACCCGACGACGGCTCCGGTCTCGTCGCCGTTCGGGCGGATCCGTTCGTATTCGGCGATCAGATCGATACCGTCGAGGTTCCCCGCCGCCTGCTCACGTCGGATGCGTCCGCTCTGCTCGTCGGTCGCGAGACGGCGCAGGTAGACGAACCGGGACTTGCGTTCCAGCGCTTCCACGACGTCGTGCTCGTCGAGGTCCAGGATGTCGGCGAGCAGCGCGGCCTCGGCGGTGACGTCGGAAACCTGGGTCGGGTCCGCGACCACCGTGGACCGCGGCACCGAGACGGCGAGGTCGTGGCCGTTGCGGTCCAGGATCGCCCCCCGCCCCGAGGGCAGGACGACCCGGACCGTCCGTTGGGCGACACCGGTGTCGCGGTAACGGTCCGGACTGAGTACCTGGACGTCGGTGAGTTTGCCGACCGTGAGCAACACGAGCAGGCCGAACACCGCGCCGATCCCGACGAAGGTCCGCCCCGGGTTGTGGGCGGGACCGGACCGTCGGCGTGCACGGCGGCGCGGCCGACGCTCCACGTCGACCGGCTGGCGGCGACGCCCACGGGGCTGCTGTCCCGAACCAGTCGTCCGGACCCGCCGACGCGGGACCGGTCGGGCCGGCGCCCGACCCCCCGACGCCCGTCGCGGCCGACCCGGAGGTCCGCCACGACCGGATCCACGGGCGGATCCACGGGCGGCCTTCGAGCGCTTGGACGATCCACGACCCGCGGCCGGGGCACCACGCCCCGCGACGCGCCGGGCCCCACGCGATCCCGGAGCGGAGGCGCCATCGGAGCGTCGGGTCCGCGGCCGGGCACCTCCGACGGGACGCCGCGGCGGTGTCGGGGAGTTTCCGCCTCCGAAGAAACCGTCGGCGATGCGGGGCGGCCCTTCGTTGCTCACGGTGTGCCACCCAGGTAGGGCTTGATGTCGAGGTAGTCACGCAACGGCAGGGTCCCGGTGTCCGGGTCGATCCGCGGCGACCCCTCCCCCGGGGCGAGCCACGTCCGTTCGCCGGCCTCGACCATGCCGAGCGACCGCGCCCGTGACACGATCCGGCGGGGCGCGGACAGTCCGTCGACCTCGACCCGCAGACGGTCGTAGGTGTGCTGGGCCTGCTGGGCCCGTTCCTCCAGGTCCCCGATGCGCTGGGAGCCGGTGATCAGGTGGACGTGGAACACCACGCCGCCGAACAGGACCAGGCACACGATCGACACGAGGAGGGTCCACAGGACGCGGCGGCCGGGACCGCGTGGCTCCTCGACGATCCGCAGGTGACGCTCGTCGCGCCTGCCCGTGGCACGGTCACGTCGCGGGGCACGCAGGGCCCGGGCGTTGTCGGCGATGCTCATCCGGTCACCTCCACGGCTCGTAACCGCGCGCTGGCGGCCCGGGGGTTCGTGCGCGTCTCGTCGGCGTCGGGGACGACACCCCCACGGGCGAGGTCCCTCGCGATGCTCCGTGCCCCGCAGACACACGGCAGACCGGGCGGGCAGGTGCAACCACCGTCGAGCGCGTCCCGGAAGACGTTCTTCACGATCCGGTCCTCACCGGAGTGGTACGAGATCGCGACCACCCGGCCACCGGGGGAGACCAGGTCGATGGCGGCCGACAACCCGGCTCGCAGCGCCGCGAGTTCGTCGTTCACGGCGATCCGCAGGGCCTGGAAGGTGCGTTTGGCGGGGTTCCCACCCCGGCGTCGGGCGGGCGCGGGGACGGCGGAACGGATGATGTCGACGAGCTGCCCGGTCGTGGTCACCGGTGCGGCGGCGACGACCGCGCGGGCGATGCGCCGGGCGTGGCGTTCATCGCCGAACTCCCGCAGGATCCGGGTCAGTTGGTCGACGTCGAGCCCGGCGAGCAATTCGGCGGCGTCCGGTCCGTGGTCGGGATCCATGCGCATGTCCAGCGGGGCGTCGAACCGGTAACTGAACCCGCGTTCGGCCCGGTCGAGTTGGGGCGAGGAGACACCGAGGTCGAACAGCACCCCGGCGACGGGTCGGTCGGTGTCGGCTTCGGCCGCCAGGGCGGTGAGGACCTCGTCGAAACGACCCCGACGGGTCCCGAACCGTCCGCTCGTGGTCGGATTATCGGCGAAACGGGCCCGTGCGGCGGCCAACGCATCGGGGTCACGGTCGATGCCGACCACGTCGTCGTGCGGTCGGGCGGCGGCGATCGCGATCGCGTGACCGCCACCTCCCAGGGTGGCGTCGACGACGATCCCGTGCGGGGCCGCGGCGAACAGTTCCACGACGCGGTCGATCAGGACCGGGGTGTGGGAGAAACCCGGTTCAGCGGTCATCGGGGGTTCCCCGACGGCGGTGACGGTGGCCACGGCTCACAACGCCTCGGCCGAGATGTGGGCCACCAGGGCCTGCCAACGTTCCTCGGCCCCCTCGTCGTGCTGGTCCCGGGCCCACAACTCCAGACGGTTCCGTTGTCCGACGACGACCAGTTCGCGTTCGAAACCGGCGTGGGCGCGCAGATCCTCGTTGATGAACAGCCGGCCCGACGCGTCCAGGTGGGCGTGGGTCCCCAATGCGTTCAGGGCACGTCGGGCGAGCGCGTCGCCGAGCTGTTCGCGTTGCTTGACCCGCATGGATTCCTCGGCACGGCGGTACGCCTCGACGGGCATGACCGCGACGCACGGACCGGGCCAACGGAGCACCACGGCGCCATCGGCGAAAGCCCAGCGGAACGTGGTGGGAACCGAGAGTCGTCCGCGGTCGTCCAGTGAGCGCGTCAGCTCACCGATCAGCTCGACCTGATCGGTGGCCCCGTCGGGGCGGCTGAGGGTATCTCGCCCACTGGCTCCCATGCGGTCCCACTTTATTGCGTTCTCTCCCCATGTCAAGGAATCCGTGGCTCGATGAACGCGATCGGTCCCGTGCGGTCCCCCGCCTTCGTCCCCTCGACCGACTCAGAGGGTCGTGAACACGGCCTCGATCGCGTCGCGCAGCTCGGCCGGCTCCACGTCGACCACACCGACGGTGTCCTCGAGCACGACCCGCAGCCCGGACCGTTCGGCGTCGGTCAGGGCGAACAGCGACGCCATCGCCGCTGCGTCGAAGTCGTGCAGCACCATCGCCTGGAAACGAGCACCGGCACGAGTGCGGCGTTGGGAGATTCCCACCACCTTGCGTCCGGCCACCAGCACCTCCCCCGACCCCGGTGCGGCGAAACACACCAGCGAGGACCACCGGTTCGGTTCACCGGAACGCACCGGCCCCCGCGCATCCACACCCAGTCCGCGCAGCGCCTCGGCGATCGCCGCACCGAGCCAATGGGCGGAACGCCCCACATCGCTCTCGAAGTGTTCGTCGTCGGCCGGCAGCCACACGTCGAACCAGCTGAGCGCGCCGGCATCGACCAACACCGCCCCTCCCCCGCTCCGGCGCCGAACCGTGGCGAGGCCCCGACGCGAGATCTCGGCCAGATCCAGGGTCGCCAACGGTTGGGTGCTGCCGAGCACCAACGCCGCGTCGGTCGGTTCGAAGAACCAGACCGCACGACGCAACGGATCCGGGAACGGTGCGGCGTGCGCCTCGGCGACCGTCGAGGTGACCGTGCGGAACCCGAACGGGTTCACCGGGACCGCCACGTCGTCACCGTGCAGTCCGCCAGCGCATCCCGGTCCGGTTCCACGCCGATACCCGGCCCGGTCGGCACGACGAGGAAGCCGTCGTCCAGCTCGAACGGAGCGGTGAGATCACGCCGGTGGTAGCGGGTCGAGGGACCCAGGTCGGTGGCCAGCGTGCACTCGGGCTGCGCCGCCAGTGCGAGGGCGGCCGCACGACCGATACCCGACTCGACCATGCCCCCGCAGAAGACCCGTTTGCCGGCCGCGACCACGGTGCGGGCGGCCGCGAGCGCGGCGACCGGTCCGCCCAGGCGGGCCGGTTTCAGGTTCAACACGTCCATCGCCCCCAACGACAGTGCCGTGACCGCGTCGCCGACCGACCCGACCGATTCGTCGAGCGCGATGGGACTGGCCAGCCGCCGTGCCAGCACCGCGGTGCCCACGAGGTCGTCCACGCCGAGCGGCTGCTCGATGTAGGCGAGTTCACCCGCGGCGCTCTCCACGGCACCCAGTGCGCGGGTGGCGACGTCCGCGTCGGGGTAGGAGCCGTTCGCGTCGACCGACAACACCAGGTCGGGCCAGGCGTCCCGCACGATCCGCACCGGCACGCGATCGTCGCCGGGCGCGATCTTGAGGGTCACGCTCCGGTGGCCCCGTGCCCGGGCGTCGGCCACGGCCGCCAGCAACTCGTCGGGGGTGTCGTGGATGCCGATCACCGCGTTGGAAGCGACACGGTCGGCCACGGCCGCCCCACCGGCGAGCGCCTCGCCCAGGGACCGACCGGCCGCTCGTTGATCCAGGTCGATCAACGCCCCCACCAGACCGGCCCGGGCCATCTGGTGGCCCGGCACCGCGTCCAACGACGAGAGCGCCGCCGCGGGATCGTCGAGCGCGAGGGGAACCAGCACGTCACGGAGCACCGCCCATGCCCCGTCCAGGTACTCGGCGCTGTAACCGGGACGCGGCAGCGCCGGACATTCGCCCCATCCCCGGTTGCCGTCGCCGTCGTCGACCTCGACCACGATGACCTCGCGGTCGACGATGACCTCCCGGGCCGAACGCAGCGCCGTCGCGCCCGGCAGCCGCACCCGTCGCAGCACGACCCCGGGAGCGGCCCGGCGGCCCGGATCCGGGCCGCCGTTCACCGACGCGCGTTCGCGCGGCACCAACGGAGCCATCGGACCAGGTCGTCCGGATCGATCGGCGCGGTTCCGTCACCGCCGTACATCGTGGTGACCCGCAGGTGCAGATACCCCGGCGACGGCAGGGGCAGGAACGGTCGACGCCGCCACCAGCCGGGTGCGGCGAGCCGCAGCGCCTGGGCGCTCGCGGTCGGCCCCAGCGGCGGGCGCCGTACGATCGCCCGCGCCGCGGGCAGCCACCAGGACCGTTCCTCCATGCCCGCACACTACCGTGAGCGTCCGGCCCGCCGGCCGCACCGGGGGCGACCCCGGTAGGCTCGAAACGCAGTGAGGACGACCCGCTGATGAAAACCCGCGACGACGTGTCCACGGGTATCGCCGAACACATCACCCGCCTCGCCGACAACATCGAACGGGTGATCATCGGCAAACGCGACGTCGTCGAGCAGGCACTGGTCGGCCTTCTGGCGGGCGGGCACCTGCTGCTCGAAGACGTCCCCGGTGTCGGCAAGACGACCCTGGCCAAGGCACTCGCGCACAGTATCGGGGGGACGTTCGGTCGGATCCAGTTCACGCCGGACCTGCTGCCGGGCGATGTGGTCGGTGTCGACGTGTGGCACCGCCACGACGCCACGTTCCGGTTCCGTCCCGGCCCGGTCTTCGCGAACGTCGTCGTCGCCGACGAACTGAACCGCGCCTCGCCCACGACCCAGTCGGCACTGTTGGAGGCCATGGCCGAGCACCAGGTCACCGTCGACGGGACGACCCACCCGCTCCCCGAACCCTTCATGGTGCTCGCCACCGAGAACCCCGTGGAACACGAGGGCACGTACCCGCTGCCCGAGAGCCAGCTCGACCGGTTCACGATGCGGATCACGGTCGGGTATCCCACGGCATCCCACGAGATCGAACTGCTCGCGGCAGGCGGAGGCCGGCTCGTCGATCGCCTCGAGGCCGTGACCACACCCGGGGCCGTGGCCGAGCTGACCGCGTCCCTCGGCGACGTGACGGTCGCCCGGTCCCTGCGCCGCTACCTCGTCGGGATCGCGACCGCGACCCGCGAACACCCCGCGATCGCCGTGGGGATGTCGCCGCGGTCCACGTTGATGCTCCAACAGGTGGCCCGCGCCCGCGCCGCGGTCGGTGGCCGCTCCTATGTGACGCCCGACGACGTGCGTGACCTGCTCGTCCCGGTCGTGGCCCACCGGCTCGTGCTCACCGCCGACGCGCGCGTCCGGGGTGTCGACGCGACCGACGTGCTCGACGGGATCATCCGCAAGATCCCGGTACCCACCGGTGCCAGAGCGGGCTGAGATCCGCCGTCGGAGCGGACCACGCGGACTGCTCCGGCTCCCCGGCGCGGTCACCCTCGGCGTCGCCGCGGCGTTGATCGGTGTCGGCGGTTGGGGCTTCGGGCTGATCGAACTCACCGGGGTGGGTGTGGCGGCGCTGCTGGTCGTGGTGGCGGGCGTGGCCCGGGTGCTCCGGTGGCGCCCCGGTGTGGTGTGTTCCCGGGTGGTGCGACCGGCCCGCGTCTTCGCCGGCGGCACCGTCGAGGTGACCATCGGGATCACCCGCACCGGCAGGGGTCGGTCGCCGATGCTCGGGTTCCACGACCCGATCACACGACCCCGGGGAGGTCGCGGGGTCGCCGTTCGCGACGTCGCACCCATCGCGCCCGGTGAACGACGCGTGATCACCCACGTCGTGGCCTGCCCCGACCGCGGGATCCACACGATCGGACCCGCCCGCCTGGGGTTCACCGACCCGTTCGGGGTGGCCACCCGGTACGCGCCCGGGCCCGGGCCGATGACGGTGACCGTGCTTCCCCGACTCGTGGCCGTCCCACCGCCACCACCGGCCCGTGGGACGACCCACCCGGGTGCCACCGCCGGGGTCGCGGGCGAGGCCGAATTCGTGTCCCTGCGCGCCTACACCCCGGGCGACGACCTTCGACGCGTCCACTGGCGCAGCAGCGCACGCAGCGACGATCTCATGATCCGACAGGACGAGGAACCCCGCCGTTCGGGATGCACGGTGGTCCTGGACGTCCACGTCCCCGACGCGGATCCATCGACCTTCGAACGGATCGTGTCGGCCGCGGCCAGCGTGCTCGTCGCAGCGTCGACGACCGGACGACGGATCCGACTGGTCACCACCGGCGGGGTCGACTCGGGTCCGGGTGGCGGGGCCGGACATCTGGAGGAGATCCTGGTCGCACTCGCCACGGTTCGGCCATCCCCCCGGGGCCCGATGCCGGACGTCGCGCGGGGTGACCCGGTCGTGGTCGTGACCGCCGACCCCGACCTGGCCGCGACCCCGACGACGGTGGTGCGGGTGCTGTTCGACGGGGCCGATCCCGGGACCGACCCGCGCACCGTCGTGGTGGGGCGACGTGCACGGTTCGAGACGGCCTGGAGGGCCCACATCGATCGGGGTCGATCAACGCCCACCCGGAGGTCGTGATGCGGACCGCGATGATCTTCAGAACCGCCGCGTTGGCCGCGATGACCTGTGCCGTGGTGTTCTCGTTGATCCGGGTGCTCTCGCCGGCCTCGTTCCTGCCCGGACTGTTCGGGGTCGCCGTGGCCGCGCACCTGTGTGCGGCGGTGACCCGTCGGAGCGGCGCCGTGTTCTCCATCCCCGCGATGACGTTGATCGGTGCACTGGTCTGCATCGGCGCGTCCCACGGGGGTGCGACCACCTTCGGGGTACCCACACCGGACACTTTCGACACGATCGGCTCGAGCCTGTCCGCGGCACTGCACACCCTGCGTGAAGCCTCCCCACCGGTCCCACCCGAACCGGGACTCGTGTTGATCGTGGCGGCAGCCGTGTGGGTGGCCGCGTGGAGCGCCGATCGTCTCACCTTCGTGCACGACGCGGCGGCCGCGGCGATCGTGCCGACCGCGACGATCTTCGTCGTCGTCACCGCGCTGGCCGGCGACGCCGACCGGTGGCTCCCGGTGGGCCTCTACGCCGGCGCCGTCGCGCTCCACCTGCTCTCGGCACGCCACCTCGCGGTCGGCCGGGCACCGGCCGGCACCGTCGGCACCCCACGCTGGGGTCCCGTGGCCGGCGGGGCCGGGGTCGCGGCCGCCACGATCCTGGCGGGCCTGGGGGCCGCTGCGACGATCCCGGCACTCGACTTCCCCGGGGTCGCGCAGATCCGTCAGGACCGTTCCATCGAGGTCACCCCGCCGTTGATCGACCTGCGCGACCAATTGGTCGACCCGACCGACGAGGAACTGTTCCGGACCTCGGGAGGTGGCGCCCACTACTGGCGCCTGACCGCGTACGACTCGTTCGACGGCTCCCGATGGCGCTTGTCGCCGTCACGATCACGCCGTGTCGACGGTTCACTGGGCGGCGACCCGACCGAACCGGCCACGGGCCGGATGGACACGGTGACCACCACGTTCGAACTGACCGGTCTGGGTGGAACCTTCGCCCCGGCCGCGTTCCGTCCGGAGCTGCTCACCGCTCCCCCAACCCGCAGCCAGGGCCGTCCCGCCCCGAAGATGCGCTGGGATCCGGAGAACCTGGCGCTGGTCGTCGGAAGTGGGGACGGCGGGGTCGAGGGTCTGACCTACACGGTCTCCTCCCGGATCCCGTCGGTGGACGCGGCCGCCCTGGTCGGTTCGGGAGCCGACCCGTCCGACGGGACCGACCCGTTCACCGAGCTGCCCGCACGGGTACGTGAGGCCCTCACCCCGGAGGCCCTGGCGATCGTCGGTGACGTCGACGACCCCTACGCACGGGCGATCGCCCTGCAGAACCATTTCCGCGAGAACTTCACCTACTCGACCGACCTGACCGGAATCACGTCCGATCCGGACCACGCCCTCGGCGAGAGCGTCGAAGCCGTGCTCGCCTTCCTCGACAACCGGGTCGGTTACTGCGTGCACTTCGCCGGCGCGTACGCCGCGCTCGCCCGCTCGATCGGGCTTCCCGCACGGGTGGCGGTGGGATTCACCCCAGGCGAACCCCTCGGCGACGATCCCGACCACCGCGTCGTCCGGGGCCGCAACGCGCACGTGTGGCCCGAGGTGTACTTCACGGGTCGGGGGTGGTTGCCGTTCGAACCGTCACCCGGTCGTGGGAACGCCGACGCGACCTCCTACACCGGCGTGGACGGCGTCGACGACCCGAACCGGCAGCCGGGCACCGGCGGCGCCGGGACGGTCCCGACGACCACGACCCCCGACGACGCAGCGGGGTCGCCCACGGCGGTACCGACGACCGTTCCCGACGTGGAATCCGACACCGCCACCGGCCCGACGGACTCGATGAAACCGCCGTCGACCGGCCCGGGACGCGGCGTGATCGGCCTCATCGGCGCCATCGTGGCCGTGGCACTGCTCGCCGGGACACCGTTCGTCCTGCGCGGGTTGCTGCGCCGACGGCGCCGTGCACGGGCGACATCACCGGCCCGACGGGTCCGCCTCGCGTGGACCGACACGCTGCACGCCTGGTACGACCTCGATCTGCGACGCAGTCCCGTCGACACCGACCGCGACCTGGGGGAACGCCTCGCCGACCGGACCGAGGTGCTCACCGGGCACGTCGGGTCGGGTGACGACGCGCGACGCCTGGCCGAACTGGCGACCGCGGCGAGCTGGAACGCCGCCGCGTCGGACGACGACGACGTGGCCGCCGCGCGTGTGTTGGCGGACCGGCTCGGTGCCGTCGCCCTCCGCCACCGTTCCCGCGCCGGACGGCTCAGGGGTTGGTTCGTCGTCCGCTACCGCGGCGGAGTCTGAACCGGGAGGCGTCCCGTCGCGCGACGGGCGGGACGCGTGCGGTCACTCGTCGGCGCGGAACCGGTCGCGAAGACGGCCCTTCTGGCCGGTGAGGTAGTCCCGCAACGAGCCGTGACCACCGCGGGT
>CAZVFF010000016.1:0-17788 GCA_964626395.1 uncultured Iamiaceae bacterium
CGACCAGGAAGATCATGGTCGTGCCGTGCATCGTGAAGATCTCGTTGTAGACCTGCGCGGACAGCAGCGTGCCGTTGGGGGTGGCCAACTGGGTCCGGACGAGCAGGGCCTCGACGCCACCGATGATGAAGAAGACGAGCGACATGAAGCCGTACATCTTCCCGATCTTCTTGTGGTCGACGGTGGTGACCCAACTACGCCAACCCTCGGTGTTGGTCGGACGTTTGAAGACCCCCATCGGGGTCGACTCCGGCGGCCCGGCCGGCTCCGGTACTGTCAGTTCTCTGGGGGCCTCGACGATAGCCACGGGCAGATCGCTTTCTTACTTGAGGGTCTCGAGGAATGCTACAAGCTGGTCCAGGCCTTCGGGAGAAACGCCCATGTCGGGCATTCCCCTGATTTCGTTGGCCTCCTGCTCCTTCTCCCCGGCCGCCATGGGCAACATCGCTGGTGGATCGTGGATCCACGCTCGCAGTTCCGCCGAGTTGATACAGCTCGGATCGTCGGCGAAGTAGAGCCCCTTCTCGACGCACCGGGGTTCGTCGATCCGCAGATCGAACATGCCACTGGCGAAGGTCGGACGGCTCATGAAGTGCGTCAGGTCCGGAGCGGCACCGGCGACGAGGGTGCTGTTCTCCGGGGGCGGGGCGTCGACCACACCGCGGACGGTGTGGCACATCCCGCACTGGCTCTTGAACAGCGACGCACCTTCGGCGGCGAGCCCGCTCTCGGGTTCGACCGCGGGTTTCACCTGTTCGGCGAGCCACTGGTCGTACTCGGCCTGGGGCAGGGCGATCACCGTGAAACGCATGTTGGCGTGCGACAGGCCGCACATGACCGTGCACTGGCCGTAGTAGGTACCCGGTTCGGAGGCGTCGACGTTGAACATCGTGGTCCGACCCGGGACGGTGTCGCGCTTGCCCTGCAGTTCGGGCACCCACCAACCGTGGATCACGTCACGCGCGTTCATGCGCAACGAGATCTTCTTGCCGGCGGGGATCACCATGTCGTTGGCGGTCACGATGTCGTCGTAGGTGCGGTCGGCTTCCTTGGTTCCGGCACCACCCAGGTCGTAGCGGAACTCCCACCACCACTGCTGGCCCACGACCTCGATGTGCGGGTTCTCCGCAGGAGGCTGCTTGTCGAGGTTGAAGATGGTGATGACCGTCGCGATCCCGATCACCAGCAGCACCAGCGACGGGATGACCGTCCAGGTGATCTCCACCGCGGTGTTGCCGTGGACCGGCACCGGGATCTTCGAGTCGTCCTCGAGATCCTCGTCCCGTGCGCGGTAGCGGATCGAGAACCACAGGGTCGGCAACAGCACGATCAGCGAGACGATCCCACCGACGATGAAGACCGGGACGACCAGGTTGTAGATCGTCTGGGCCTGTTCACCCTTGGGGGTGAGCGAGTCCTGTTTCGCGTTCGGCACGCAGCTGGCTGCGAACGCCACGACCGTGGCGAGAAGGATCCCGAAACCGAGCTTGCGGCGTGCGGGCCGCTGCGCCCGGGTCTGGTGCGGGTGCTTCATGAGATCTCCTCCCCGGTGACGTGCACGGTCATCGGAGCAGCGGCTGCTCCGAAGGACGCCTCCGGGATGTTGTATCGGTGCGGGGTGTTCTCGTGTTTCTCGATCGACTTGGGTCCCTTGGCGAAACCGTAGATCCCCATGGCCAGCACGGCGAGGACGCTGAGTACGGTGATCGTGGTGATCACCCGGCGGGTCGCATCCGGGCGGAAGCTGAGGAAGATGGCGACCACGAAGGCGACGAAGGGAACGGCGCCGAACACGGCCGTGTCGGCACCTTCGGGCAGGGCGAGCAGGATGCGTGAGATCGCCATGACGAACAGGAAGATCGCCACGATCGCGAACAGCGGGAAATCCATCGGGTAGACGAGCTGGTGGCGTACGTTCCGGTTCGCGAACGGGTCGGCGGTGGCACGGTCGGACCAGGCGTAGATGGTCCACTGCAGGCCCGAGACGCCGATCACGATCAGGCCGAGGATGAACAGCTCGGGCGTGCCCACCAGACCGATGACGACCATCGCGACGCCGACCGCGGCGATCGGCGGCCAGTAGTTGGTTCCACGCGGGGGCAGCACGGCCACCGGTTCGGTCAGGCCCTGCAGACGGGCACCTTCTTCGGGGTCCCCGTCGCGAACGGTCGACAGGACGGCGCCGAGCAGCAACGCGGCGGCGGCGTAGGCCAGCAGGATGGCGTAGGCGACGTGGTTCCCCACGGGGCCCTTCCAACCGATGCTGATCGGGCCGGTGAGTTCGGCCATGCCGATCTCACGGCCGACCGTCGACACCGCGACGAAGAAGGCCGCGATGAGCGCCAGGACGGCGGAGCCGAATGCGAATTTGGAGCCGGTGGTCGTCATGTTCTCCTCGATCCGCCTTCCTACTTCATCACCAGAACGGCGTACCAGAGCACGCCGAACAGGGCGACGGTGACGTACCAGTACAGGGCGACGGCGTCGACCGCGTCACGGTCGGTGCGGTCCATCCGGCCACCCAGGGCACGGAACACGGTGACGAGCACCGAGAGCATCCCGGCGGCGATGAGCGCGATGTGCACACCGACGATCGTGAAGATCAACAGCATCGCGGTGTTCTCGTCGATCCCGACGCCACCATCGGGATTCCCGGTCACATCCAGGCTGCGCAGCACGAACGCCTGGGCATTGACGAACGCCGCGCCCAACAACAACACGATCGCGTACGAGACCCACAGGCTCTGGCGGTCGTCGTGGCGGATCGCGTGCTGGGCCCAGGCCATTGCCGGAATCGACAACAGCAGGGTGAACAGGGCGATGTTGGGGCCGGTCAGCGGCAGTCCGCCGTCGGCGATCCAGGTGTCGCCCGCGGCCAGGGCCGTGCTGCGTGCACCCAGGTACACACCGATCAGTGTCGCCAGGCCGAGCGCCGCGACGCCGGCGTAGATGGCGGCGGCGATCAGCTGGGACCGGGGCCGCAGTTGCGCGGCCGGCGGTGCGTGTTCGATGACGGCCGCATCGATCTTCGCCAGATCGAGGCTCATCGGGTCACCTCCACGTCGTCGATTTCGTTCGCGGTCAATTCGTCGAGCAGCGGCGAACCCGAGGTCACCGGTGGGATCTCGACGAAGTCCTCGTACAGCGGTGGTGAAGCGGTCGCCCATTCGAGGGTCTGGCCGACCCCCCACGGGTCGGCTTCGGTGTCGACGTCGCTGTCGATGTAGCGCTTGAGCGCCACGAACAGGGCGATGACCGTCAGGAAGACGGTTCCGGCCACCGCGGCCCAACCGATCAGGGCGATCGTGTTCAGACCGGTCGATCCGTAGACGTGCTGGTGCTCCGAGCCGGTGACCGAGGCGATCACGTCGGCGAGGGCGATGGCACCGCTGCCGAGGCCGACCAGAACCGCGGCGATCATGCCCATGGCGTTCAGGGCGTTCGCGCCGGCGATCTTGGATGCCCAGTGGAACAGGGCGGCCGATGCGGCTGCGATCGTGGCGCCGATCACGAGCTGGGCGATCGCGTCCTCGTAGAGGGTGCCGTTCAGTCCGAGACTCTCGAAGGTGGCGAACAGACCCAGGATGACGGCCAGGACCAGCAGGATGATGGACACGACAGCACCGGGGAGCGGCGCCGCCTTGACCGGTCCGGAGACCCGGGATCCCCGGACGAACTTGTCCAGGGTGACGGCCAACATGCCGAGCATCGGGAACACGATGAGGATCGCGCCGACGGTGACGACCGGGTTGCCCAAGGGCATGGCCGGCACGGCGTCGTCGAGGAAGCGGGCGTACATCGGCACCGTGTAGGCGCCGAAGGCCAGGATCCCGAAAGCACCGACGTAGAGCATGGACAGACCACGACGGAACCCGTCGCGCACCCGGGTGAACGTCGAGACGATGTCACCGGCGATGCCGAGAGCGGGGATCGCGAGCACGTAGATCTGGGGCGCTTCGAACAGCCAGACGAGTTGGCTGAACGCGTTGGAACCGCCCGACAGGATCGCCCCGTGGCTGTGGTCGACCCACACCAGGATCATCAGGGCCGCTGCGACCGGCAGGGTGACGGCCCACATGATGCCGGCCACGACCATCGACCAGGAGAACAGCGGCAGACGGGTCATGGTCATTCCCGGTGCACGCTGGGTGAACACGGTGGTCACCAGCACCACCGAGAGCACGATGATGCAGGCGATGAGCAGGACGACCGACAGGGCCCACAGGTCGACCGAAGCGGACCGGGTGATGACCTCGATGCCCTCCTGACCGGTGTCGACCGGGGCGCCACCCCCGGTGAAGTAGGACACGATGAACAGTGTCCCGGCGACGAAATAACCCCAGACGGCTGCGGCGGCCGCACGGGGGAAGGCGACCGTCCGGGCGCCGATCTGCAGCGGGATCATCACGAGCCCGATGCCGAGCAGCAACGGGATCAGCCCGACGAGCAGGATGCCGGTGGGCTGCAGTGTGCTCAGCGAGTACCACTTGGCCAGGCTGAGCAGTTGGTGGGTGTCGCTGTCGATGGTGTCGAGCCGCAGCAGGAATCCGAGGACCTCGGCGGCGGCGACGACGAGCACCGAAAGGGTGATGAGAACCCGGCCGAGCGCCTTGTGGTCACCGGTGCCGATCAGGCCCGTGAGGCCACGGGGTCGCATCAGCACGGCAGCCGGCGGGGTGAGCTGGTTCGATTGGGTGTCTGTCATTTCCGTACCGGTTCCGTGCAGGTGACGTTCATGCGTGGGCGGACCTTCGTTCGCGGTCTTGGCCGGTGGCTCCGGACATTACACAGGGTCGGACGATCCGGGGCAAAACACCGTGACCCGAGCCACATCCGGTGCGGTTTCCCGGGCTCGGATGCGTTGAGGTCGCGGTACTCCCCCGTCACCATGTGACCAGCTGGTCGACGACCATGGCTCCGAACAATAGCGTGACGTAGGTGATCGAATAGCCGAACATGTGCATCGCGACCCGCGGCGACTCGGTCTGGCGCAATTTCACGGCGAACCAGAGGAACACGGCTCCGGTGACGAGCGCGACGACCCAGTAGATGATCCCCATGCCGGCGACCGGGGCGAAGGCGATCGACAGCGCCCACATGACGACCGTGTAGACCATGATGCGGATCGCGGTGCGGTGGTAGCCCGCGACGCTCGGCAACATGGGCACGTCCACGGCGGAATAGTCGTCGTCGTACTTCATGGCGAGTGCCCAGAAGTGCGGTGGCGTCCAGTACACGATGAGGAAGAACAGGATCACCGGCGGCCAGGCGAGTTGCCCGGTGACCGAGGTCCAGCCGATCAGGACCGGGATCGCACCGGCGGCACCGCCGATCACGATGTTCGACGGTGTCGTGCGCTTCAGCCAGAGCGTGTAGACGAACACGTACCAGAAGAACGCGGTGAACGCGAGGATCGCCGAGAGCAGGTTGACCGTGGACCACAACAACGCGAACGCGGCGATCTCGAGCACGACCGCGAACACCAGCGCTTCGTGCGGTTTGACGACCCCGGTCACCAGCGGACGGTTCTTCGTGCGCACCATCACCGCGTCGATGTCCCGGTCGACGTACATGTTGACCACGTGGGCACCACCGGCGGCCATGGCACCACCCAGGATCGTGAAGATCATCGTCCCGATCCCGGGGATGCCGCGGGCGGCGACGAACTGGGTGGGGACCGTCGTGACGATCAGCAACTCGACGATCCGGGGCTTGGTGAGGACGATGAACCCCCGGACCCGCTGGGAGAACGTCGGTGGTGAGAGCGCGGCAGTGGACATGGTCTCGGCCGAGACGTTACGACCACGGGACGTCCCCGGCCAACCCCTCGACCGCACGGCTCGGCTGCGGATGGGCGTTTCCTGCGGGGCGGACTGTCCGAAAAGCACGACCTTGGGGCAGAATCGGGGGATGGCGACCGGGATCGGACACGGAGGGCGCGCGACGACCACCGCTCCGCCCGAGGCCTCGCCGGTCGCGACACGGTCCCCCGAGGCCGACGAGGACACCGCCGAGGACACCCCCTGGGTGGTGATCGTGTGGAACGACCCGATCAACCTCATGTCGTACGTGACCTTCGTGTTCCAGAAACTGTTCGGCTATTCACGGACGAAAGCCGAGAAGCTGATGATGGACGTGCACGTGCTCGGACGGGCGGTGGTCTCCTCGGGTGAACGTGACCAGGCCGAACGGGACGTGTTCCGACTCCACGAACACGGGCTGTGGGCGACGATGCAGCAGGACCGCTGAGGTCCCCGGCCGTGGCCATCCGATTCCGTCGCCGCATCAGGATGACCGACGGCGGCATGCTGGGCGTCCGGTTGTCCGATGCCGAACGGGCGTTGCTGACCACGGTCGGCTCCGAGTTGGTGGTGGAGCTGACCGACCCGGACGACACGAACCTGCAACGGCTGTTCCCACCCGCGTACTCCGACGACGCCGTCCGCGACGCCGGCTACCAGGTGCTCATGGGTGACGAGCTGCGACAGCGGCACCTCGAGGCGGCACACACCCTGGTCCGCACGGCCGAAGCCGAAACGCTCGATCCCGGCCAGGCCGAGGCGTGGCTCCGTTCGATCAACGCGGTCCGTCTTGTGCTGGGCACACGCCTGGGGGTCACCGATGACGACGAACCGGTGCGGGTCCCGGCCGACGACCCGAACGTACGGGCCTGGGTGGCCTACGACTTCCTCAGCGGACTGCTCGACGAACTGGTGCGAACGCTGAGCATGTGAGTCGTCGCCGCATCGCGGGCCCCGGGGGGCGCATCAATCGTCCTGCGCGAACAGCTGGTCGACCAGGTGGGATCCGCACGCCTGCCCCGCGGCGAGGGTGACCTGTTCGTAGGTGGCGCCGTTCTCACGCATGAGTTGCCACAGTTCCAGACTCGGGGAACGTTCCGCCGCGGTGCGGGCCATGCACCAGGCGGTCTCGGGCGTGAAGATCGGCGGGTTCGGACCGTTGTCGACCTCGGTCCCGGCGGCGTAGTAGCCGGCGGCCAGGCGAGCGCGGACGATCGCGGTGAGCGCCGAGTCCCCGTAGGAACCGGCCAGTGACTGCTCGGCGTCCGGGCCCGGATCGCACCCGGTCACGGCGACACCGAGGTCCCCGGCGGCCTCGACGGTGATCCGGTCTCCGGGCACGGCCGCCGCCCAGGACCCCAGCGAGGCGGTCAACGAACGCAGATCCGACTCGTCGGCCCCACGGAGCACGTCGGTCACACAGACCCGACCGTCGGCCTCCCGGTACGCGACGTACTGGTCACCGGCCCAGCGTTGTGCGAAATCGAACACGTCGCCGAGGTCCCCGTGGTCGGCGGTCCGACCGGCCAACAGCAGATACCAGGTTGCCGCGCCCACGGTCCCCGAATCGAGTAGTTCGGTCCCCTCGGGCGTCTGCGGTGCGTCGATACCGAGCGGACCGCGTCCGCTCAGGTACGCGAGCGGGAACATCACCTGCTGGGACGACACCGGCGGTGACGTGGCGAGCGCGTTGCCGGCCTCGACACCTTCCGAGGCCCGGACGAACTGGACGAACCCCTGACCGAGACCGGTCTGCATGACCGGCTGGACCTCCAGGAAACCCACGTCCGCACCGGCGTCGTCCAGGTCGGGGAGCCGTTCGGGATCGTCGGTCGCACGCCCGTCGGTCGCAGACCGACTGTCGCTGTACTCGCCACGCATCAACGCGGCGGTTCCCGCGACCACGTCGAACACCGGGTTCTCGTCGATTCCGGTCTCACGAAAAGCGGACAGATCGCCGTGCTGGTCGTCGAGAGCGACCGACAGGGCACCGGCGAGCCCCACGCCCAACCGGTCGACGTCGGCGCCCGAGCGCAAGTTCAGTTTGCCGCTGTCCAGGTCGTAGAAGGCGCCGAGTTCCGGGCGCTGTGCGCCCACCCAGGACAGGCGTGCGTCGTCGTTGCCCTCGACGGCCCCGAGCGCACGCCACATCGCGACGGTGTCGGTGAGTTCGCGGCGCACCGAATCGTCCTCGGGTCGGGCGGCGTGTTCGACGGACGCGTCGAACTCGTCGGGGGTGAGCGCCACCACCGCGACCTTGTGGTCGAAAGCCAGCCCGCGGGTCTCGGCCACCCAGTCGGCGACGCCCTGGACGTTGGGTGCCCATTCCGAAGGGTGCCCGGCCTCGTCATCCTTCAGCCAGAGCGCGGCACCGGCGACCACGATGACCAGGATCAGACCCATCAACAGGATCCGCGCCTCCCGGGACAGCACGGCCTGGCCCCGGGGTCTGCCTTCCGGTTCGACCGGGGTGTCCCACGCGTCCGCCGCGGCCGGTTCCCACTGCACGGCCAGGTCCCCGGGTTCGGGAACCTGCTCGAGGTCACGACCCACGCCGGGACGGTCCCCGGGTTCGGGAACCTGCTCGAGGTCACGACCCACGCCGGGACGGTCCCCGGGTTCGGGGTCACGGAAGATCGCTCCGGGATCGAACAGTTCCCCGTCGAAACCCGGGGCTTCGTCGGCCCCCTCGGGCGGTTCCGGCACCGGTGGCGGGGGTGCGTCGCCGATCGGCATGGGCGACCACCCCTCGAAACCGGCCTCGTCGTCGCTGGTGACCGCTCCGGACGGATCGGTGCCGGCGGACGGGTCGAGGTCGGGCGGCCCCGTCGGTTCGGGATACCAGTCGACCGGATCCAACCCGGTGGTTCCCCAGGAATCCTCGTCGTTCGTCGCGTCGCCCGGACCGTCGTCGGCGAGGCCCGGGGCGGGACCGGGCGCCCAGGTCGGTTCGGCGGGTTCCAACGGCACCAGCGAACCGACCGGCTCGCCGTCGGCGTCGGCGATGCCCGACCCGGCCGATTCCGAGAACCCCGATGATTCCGACGGCCAGGCGGCCCACGGGTCTGCGGGATCATCCCCGCCCACGACCGGCGTGTCCCAGCCGCCCGCATCGGACCCGACCCCGGACGGGGTCCGGTCGGGGCCGTCGAAACCGCCGGGCCGGGCGGGTTCCGACGTCTGCAGAGCTGACGGCTCCCACGGTGGCGCCCCGTCCGGGGAGCTGTCCCACCCGCCGTCGTCGGCAAACGTCCCCTCCGCGGGAGCGCTCACCAGCTCGTCGGGGTCCACCGCCGCGCCGATCGCCTCGTCACGCAGCGTCGTTCCACAGAACTTGCACTCCGACCAGCTCGCGAAGACCCGGGCGCGGCAGTTCGGGCAGCTCGTCGCCCCGTTGGTCACGGGAGTTCCACCGATTCTCTTCGCCGCCACGACGCGCGCGACGTGACGCCCGGGCGGTGCGGCCGATCCGTGCGGTCCGGGTCGTTCGCTCTGGTGCTGGTCGTGGTCATGTCGTTCGTCGTCGCTGCCGATCCTCGTGGAGCCGCAGGTGCACCCACCCGTTCGGTGTCCGTCCCGGTCCCTCCGTCGTCGTTGAACCATCGGCCGCCGACGACATCGCTTGAGGATGGGCGGTCCGACGATCGCCGGCGGGTCGTGAATGGGGCCGGCGAACCCGGGTTGGTAGGATCAACGCTCCGCGTCCAGCGCGATGCCCCCATCGTCCAGCGGCCTAGGACACCTGCCTTTCACGCAGGCGACACGGGTTCGAATCCCGTTGGGGGTGCTGATCGGGTGACCCCGGACGATCGTCCGGGTCACCCCGCTCCCCGGTCCGGTCCGACCGCTGGTCTCAACGCGTACCGACCGCCAGGAACAGCGTGAACTCGTCGTCGCCGTGTTCCACCGTCCCACCGTCGGACACGGCCACCTCGGAGAACCCCGCAGCCCGGATCCGCCCGGCGATGTCGTCCCGTTCGAAGCCGTGGTGCACGTCCACGTCGGGTCCGTGGAACGAGCCGTCCTCGGCGTCGAGGTCGATCACACACAGGTGCCCGCCGGGTTCGAGCATTCCGGCGAACGCCCCCAGGGTGGTCGCAACGTCGGCGACGTGGTGCAACACCATCGAGGTGACGATGAGATCGAAGGTCTCCCCCGCGGGCGCCGGTTCGCTCGACAGGTCCACGTCCCAGACACGCGCACCGGGCAGGCGACCGTCGGCGACCTTGGTGCGTGCGACCTCGCGCATCCCCTCGGATGCGTCGGCCAGGGTGATCGGCCCGACCGATTCGCGCAACGCCTCGGACACCAGACCGGTTCCGGCGCCGTACTCGAAGAGCCGTTCCGTGCCGACGGGCGCGACCTGCTCGATGATGCGTCGGGCGGTGTCACGGGCCCGTTCGACCTTGGCGTCGTCGTCCCAGGTGGCGGCCCGTTCGTCGAAGCTGAGCGTGGCGTCGTCGTGGTCGTGGTCGTGGGTCATGGACGGCAGGCTACCGAGTCACATCGGCGGAGGGGCCGGGGCCGTCGGCGGTGGGATTCAGCCTCCGAAGTAGCGGCGGGGGTTCTCCACGAGCATCGTGTCGATCTGCTGCTCGGTGACCCCCGCGGCATGCAACGCGGGCAGCACGTCGTCGGAGATGTGTTCGTAGTTCCAATTCGGCATCAACGTGTCGATCAGGTTCGGCCCGTCGGGTCCGAACCAGTCGATGCGGCACGACGCGTCGTGGCTGAGCACCATCCGATCGGCGTACCCGCGTGCGACGAGTTCCACGATCGTGGCCACGCGGTCGTCGGTTCCGGCGAACACGTCGATCCCGAACCGGTCCATGCCCAGGATCGCGCCGGTGTCGGCCAGACCGGCCAGCCAGTCCACGTCGGTGGAGTCACCGGCGTGGCCGATCACCACCATGGCCATGTCCACGCCCTCGTCGGCGAGGATCCCCAGCACCCGATCGGCGGTCTTCTCACGGGTGTTGGTGTGCACCGTGATCGGCGCACCGGTCTCGAGCGACGTCTTCGCGACGGCCCGCAACGCCCGTTCCACATCCGCGGTGAGCGGGTCGTGTTCGACCGCGCACTTGAGGAACGCCGCTTTCACCCCGGTCGTCCCGATGCCCTCGGTGATGTCGCGGACGAAATCGGCGATCATCGGTTCGGCACCACCGAGCATCGTCCCCGGGCCGGTCATGCCGTAGGGGAACGGCAACGAGTCGTAGGTGTACACGCCGGTGGCGACGATGATCTTCACCCCGACCCGCTCCGCGATCCGTTGAAGACGGGGGATGTCGCGCCCGAGACCGAGCACCGTGGGGTCCACGATCGTGTCGATCCCCTTGGCCGCCAGACGGTTCAGTTTGTCGACCGCTCCGGCCAACTCGGGGTCCTCGTCCCACCAGGCCCCCTCGCCGTAGTTGCGCAGGTAATCGGGGTTCAGCGTGAACACGTGCTCGTGCATCAGGGTCGCGCCGAGCTCGTTCGTGTCCACCGGTCCGGTCAAGGTCTCGACGTGTGCCATGGCCGCGAGAATGCCACGGACACGACCTGTCGTGTCGGCTAGTTTCCCCCGCATGTCACGCCGCGCGATCACCAGACCCGCCACGTTCGTCGCCGCACTCCTGCTGGCCGTCACGGTCGTCGGGCTGCAACCCGGTACGCCCGACGCCGCCGCCCAACCCGACGGCGCGGACCGGGCCGCCCCGGTGGCACCGATCTCCCACGAGGGCAGGTGGCTCACCGACGCGACCGGACGGGTGCTGCTGGTCCACGGCGTGAACCTGGTCGCGAAGGAGCCCGGGGAGACCCCGGCCGACATGGGGTTCGCCGACGATGACGCCGAATGGATCGTCGAGAACGGATTCGACGTGGTGCGCCTGGGCACGACCGCCGCGTCGATCATGCCGACCCCGGGTGCGGTCGACACCGCGTACCTGGACTCGTTCGCCGAAACCGCGCGGATGCTGACCGATCACGGGCTGCTCGTCCTGGTGGACCTGCACCAGGACGGCTGGGGGCCGACGTTGGGGAGCGACGGGTTCCCCGGCTGGATGACCCTGACCCGCGGCGAGGAGAACACCGGAACCCCGTTCCCGCTGTACTACATCACCAACCCGGCCATCCAGGCGGCGTTCCAGAGCTTCTGGGACAACGACGACGGGCCGAACGGGCCGTTGCAGGACGACGCCGCCGAGATCTGGCGGGCGTTGGCCGGAGCGGTGGCCGACAACCCGGGGATCATCGGGTACGACCTGCTGAACGAACCGTGGCCCGGCTTCGACTGGAACGGCTGCATCACCCCTGAGGGTTGCGCCGCACAGGATGTCGCGCTCGACGCGTTCCACGCCCGCATGACCGGCGCGGTGCGTTCCCAGGACCCCGACCGGCTGATCTTCGGGGAACCGTACGTGCTGTTCAACTTCGGGATGGGCCCGACGCACGTCGGCCTTCCCGGTGGCGACCCGCAGTCCGGGCTGAGTTGGCACCTGTACACCGAGGACCCCGAGCGTGACCCGGACGTGATCGCGTTCGCCGAGGACTGGGCCGCACAAACCGGTGGCGCCCTGTTCAACACCGAGTTCGGCGCGATCTCGGACCCCGACGGGATCGACCACCTGACCGGTCTGCTGGACTCGGCGCTTTCCCCGTGGATCTGGTGGGCGTACAACGAACAGATGATGCCGAACATGCACGCCACACCGTCGGACGAGAACCTGTGGAGCCTCGACGCCGTGAACGCGATCGTCCGGCCCCACCCGACCGCGGTGGCGGGTACGCCGTTCGCATCCGACTACGACCCGGCGGCACGGACGTTCCAGTTCAGCTACACGACCGACCGGGCCGGCGGTGGCACCTTCGCCGCCGACACGGCGTCGTCGTTCCAGCTCACCTCGCGCACCTACCCGGACGGCTACCGGGTGGACGTGCACGGCGGGACCGTCGTGTCCGAAGCCGGTGCGGCGCAGTTGCTGGTCGAGGCCGACCCCGGTTCGGACTGTGTGACGGTGGCGGTCGCGCCCGAGGGAGCGGCGGCGCCGGTGGCCCCGGCCGACGGGTGCGGCACCGGCTCCGGTGACGGCACGCCGGACGGGAACGGACCGGACGGTGGCACGCCCGGTGCGGCGGCACCGGCGACCCCGGTGGCCGCCCGCCCCGCCTTCACCGGCTGAGGCCCACCGGATCGATCAGGAGACCGGAACACCGCGCTGTGGCGGGCCGATCCCCGACTGAGCAGGCTGGTAGCGATTGAACGCACCCGACCGTTCGACGTAACCCGATGCCTGGCTCCGGTTCCGGAACGACAGTTTCCGAAACAGGTTCCGAGCATGGCTCTTGACCGTCTCGACGCCGATGTGGAGCAGCGCCGCGATCTCCCGGTTGGTGCAGCCCTGTGCCATCAGCACCAGTACCTGGCTCTCGCGTTCGGTGAGACCGTCGTCGCGACCCGGCCATTCGAGTATCGACGGTACCGGCCGACGGGTCGACGCTTCAGCCCGCACGTCGATCCCCGCCGCAACGTCGACGATCGCCGCCACGATCCGCTCTCCCGTCAGGCGTTTGGAAATGAACCCCGTGACCCCCAGCGCACGCGCCTCCTGCAGGAGTGCCTCGTCGAAGCTCAGCGAGAACAGGGCGACATGACGGATCCGGGGATCATCGAGGAGACGCCGGAGCGGTTCATCCACCACGCCGACCCGACCGTAGACGTCGAACAACGCCACATCGACCCGGTCGGCCTCGATCGCCTCCCCGATCAGGATCTGGTCGACGACCCGGACATGGCCCGGATGCTGCCGTAACATCGCGACGACCCCGTGGACGATCAGCTCGTAGTCGTTGACCACCGCCACGGTGATCGGAGGGGAGATCGTCGTCCGCACGTCCGGGAGTGTTGCAGGAAATACGACGCGTAGCCCGACCGGCGGTTGCGTGCGAGGGTGTCCCCGGCGGCCACCACGTGGGGCCGCCGACGGATCACCAGCGGCCGTACCAGCGGCGCCGACCCCCGGCCACACCCGCTTCGGCTGCACCGACGAGCCAGCCGAGCAACCAGAGCACGAGCACGACCGCAGCGATCCACCACAGCACGTTCCATGCGAATCCGGCACCACCCAGAATCAACGCGAGCAGGAGAACCAGCAGTACCACACCCATGAGTACGATCCTTTCGTCGGTGTTCCACACGACCCGGATTCGGACCGCTGCAGACGATGTGTCGGCGGCTGACCGCCGTATCCGTCTCCGAGAAGTTTGCCCGGAATTGATCGATGGGACAACGAACTCGTCGAGAATCCCTCACATGGGGGATGGAACGGCGGATGGCGGGTGACCGTTGCGGATGACGCCCGGATCGGCCGGCGCGGCGAACACCCTCGGGGTGTCGACGATCGCCGCCGGATCCCTGGTCACGGCACTGCCCGGGAGCGACCCGGAGGACCCACGATCGACGACGGTCACGGGCGGACCACGTTGGTGGCCGGCTTCATCGTCACGATCGGCCCGCGAGCACGCGACATGATCACGCGCGTTCGGGCCGAATGGATCGAACGCATCGGACCCGTGATCCGACGCGTAGCGCCGTCCCGACGCCGTGAGGTTGGTGGAGACGATGGGATTCGAACCCACGACCCCCTGCTTGCAAAGCAGGTGCTCTAGCCAACTGAGCTACGTCCCCTGGAGGGGTGGACCGTCCCCGCGGACGGCGTCGTGCCAGGTTACCTCCGGCCCGGGGTCGGGGCTCTTTTCGCCGATGGTGTGCGGTCCCGGAGGTTCAGGCGCCGTCGATGCCGGTGAAGTCGGGGTCGCGTTTCTCGAGGAACGCCATGACTGCTTCGATGTTCGCAGGCGAGCCGATCAGGTCGGCGAACGCGGCATCCTCGACATCGCGGGCCCGGCGCACGGCGTCGGCGCGGCCGGCGAGCATCGCCCGTTTCGTCGCTACGAGCGACGGGATCGGCCACCGACCGATGGTGCGGGCCACGGCCCGTGCCGCGCCGAGCACCTCATCGCGTGGAACGACCTTCCACGCGATCCCGGACTCGAGCGCCTCGGCAGCCGTGATCCAGTCGCCGCTGAACAACACCCATGCGGCACGCTGCCAACCCATCCGCTGCGGGAACAACAGACTCGAAGCCGCTTCGGGGGCGACGCCCAACGGGCAGAACGGTGCACGCAGGCGGGCATCTTCCGCCATGACGACCAGGTCACAGTGGGCCAGGATCGTGAAACCGAGACCCACGCCGAGTCCGTTCACCGCCGCGACGAGTGGTTTGTCGAACCGCTCCAGGGCGGCCATGAGAACCGGGAAACCCGCCTGGTCGGTATGTTCACCTTCCCCGCCCCCGGCGACCTCTCCCCCGATGGCCGCCATCGCGGCCCTGTCCTGGCCGGCGGAGAACGCCCGCCCCGTACCGGTGACGACGACGACCGCGACCGAACCGTCGTTCGCCGCGGAATCCAACGCGTTCGCGACATCACGATACAGGTCGTCATCGAACGCGTTCAGCGACGCTTCACGACAGAATCGGAGTGTTCGTATACGACCTTGATCGGTGACTTCCAGATCGGTCATTGCATCCCCGTTGTTTGCGATCAAAACAGGCGACGTGTCATTGTATTCACATGACTCCGGGACCGAAATCACCGATGACGGATGAACACAAAGCCGCGCTCGCAGAAGGACGTAGGGAAACCCGCGCGGTGAAGGCATATCTGGAAATTCTCGAGACGACACGGCCGAAGCGGGGCCGGAAACGGACCCGTGAGAGCATCGAGAAACGGATCCGGGCAATTGAAACCGAACGCGAAGCCGCGAACCCCCTGAAGAAAGTGCAGCTCATCCAGGAACACATGGACCTGAACAAGGAACTCATCCTGATGGAGGACCCCGGGGATCTCGCAGCGAAACTCGTCGAAGCCGAGGCCGGGTTCGTCGAATACGGCAAGTCGTACAGCGATCGGAAAGGCATCTCGTACGCGGCGTGGCGGGAGTTCGGGGTGCCCGCACCGATGTTGAAGAAGGCCGGGATCAGCCGGGGAGGCTGAGTCCGGCCGTCACCGCGTCCGTTGATTCGTGGGGAGTCATCTCCCCACGACAGCGCACGGTGTCCCGGAATTCGGCACCGGGGTGACGGCCCCGGGCCCTGGTCGGGTCCCGTTCGGGCGCCGGTAGGCTCGGCGGCGGGCCGAGCATCCATCCGAACACGAGGGGGACACACCACATGGAACCGGTCGATGCCGCGCAGACGGTCGATCCGAAACGACCGGTCGATCTCGGCCGGGATGTCCACGGCTGGCAGGAGGTGTGCGCGCTCGACGACATCGTCGACGGCCGCGGCAAGGCGATCGTGGTGCGGGGAACCGACGTCGCGTTGATGCGCGACGGTGCCGAGGTGTTCGCCCTGGGTGGGGTGTGCCCCCACCGCGGCGGACCGATCGCCGAGGGGCACGTCGTCGAAGGCACGGCGGTGTGCCCGATGCACCTGTGGGACTTCGATCTGGTCACCGGCATCTCCCCCTACAATCCCGCCGATCACCTGCCGTCCTTCGACGCCCGGGTGCGCGACGGACGGGTCGAGATCGACGCCGACAGCGTCCCGATGGGACCCGGCCGCCCCGACGTGTACCTGGGGCCCTGGATTCGCCGGGGCGCGACCGACCGCGGGATGGAGCTCGTGCACCATCTGGCCGAGGGCGGCCGACCCGAAGTCGCCTCGATGGGTTCTCGCCACCTGGAGGCGTCCTCGGCCCGCTACCCGTCCCTGGAGGACGTGCTGTTCCTCCCCGCGCAGCTCGCCCGACAACCGTTGCTCGACGACGAGCCGGTCGACACGACGGTGCGCCTGGGCACCCGGGCGGAACGTCCGCTCGAGTTGGCGATGCCGATCGAGGTGTCCCACATGAGTTTCGGCGCGATGTCCCGGGAAGCGAAGCTGTCGCTCGCCCGAGGGGCGAAAGCGGCCGGCACCGCGATCTGTTCGGGCGAGGGCGGCATGCACCCGGAGGTCCGTGACGCCGCCGGGCCGTACGTCCTCGAGATGGCTTCGGGGTACTTCGGCTGGACCGAGGAGGCGATCGGCCGGGCCGATGCCGTGGAGATCAAGATCGGGCAGGGGGCCAAACCGGGTTTGGGCGGCACACTCCCCGGAGCGAAGGTGACCGAGGAGATCGCAGCCGTGCGCGGCGTGACGGTGGGTGAACCGGCGCACTCCCCGGCCCGGTTCCCCGACCTGGACACCCCGGCCGACCTCGCCCGACGACTCGAATGGATCCGATCGGTCCACCCGGGCATTCCGGTGGGGATCAAACTCGCCGCCGGTCACGTGATCGACGACGTGGCAGTCGCCGTTGGCGTCGGCGCCGACTACGTCATCATCGACGGCCACGGCGGCGGCACCGGCGCGGCCCCCGTGCACGTCCGCGACCAGGTGGGTGTGCCGTCGTGGACGGTGATCCACCGTGTCCGGACCCGGCTCGACGAGACGGGCCACGACGACGTCCAGATCGTCGCGACCGGCGGGTACCGTACCCCGGCCGAGATGGCCAAGGCGCTCGCGCTCGGGGCCGACGTCGTCGCGTTGGCGACAGCGGCGATGATGGCGATCGGCTGTCAGCAGTACCGGGCGTGCCACCGGGGAACGTGCCCGGTGGGGATCACGACCCAGGACCCGGTACTGCGGTCCCGTCTGGATGTCGCCGTCTCGGCGTTACGTCTCGAACGTTTCCTGACCGGGGCGACCGCCATGATCGTCGACTACTGCAGGATCACCGGGCGCCGGTCGGTGGGTGACCTCGCCCACGACGACCTCGCCGCGACCGCGGCCGACACCGCAGAGCTCCTCGGTGTGCCGTTGATGGGGTGAAGGGGGAACACGCCCGAGCCGGATCGGAAGCCGATCGGGCGGCCCGCTCGTCATCCTCGTGCGAAAACACCTCCGGGGGGGACCGGGGTGGGGGGATTTAGGGCCGCCCCCGCGTGCCGCCCGCGGCGA
>CAZVFF010000017.1:0-17249 GCA_964626395.1 uncultured Iamiaceae bacterium
GTGTGCCCAAGCCGGCCGCGGGTATGACCGCGCATCCGACGACCTGGTTCATGGGTGGCGCCCTTTCCTCACGTTGCTCTGACGACCCCGGGGCCACACCCCGGGCCGCGTCACGGACGACGACCGCCCGACCCGGCGATTGTACCGATGCGGCCACCGGGGTCGTGGCGTCCCCGGTTCCACCGCCCCGCACCGTCCGATGTCGGTCCGACGAACCGGGCCGGTATGCTCGTCGGCCGAGGCGTTCCCCGGGTGATCCGGATCGGGCCGTGCGCGCGAGCACCGCGGATCCCGCCGCTCCCGGAACGTCGAGTGGAGGCGGTGCACCGTGCCGCCCGCGAGTTGCCCGAGGTTTCCCGATGCCCACGTACGAATACCGCTGTGCCGACTGCGGCCACGACTTCGACATCGTCCAGTCGTTCACCGACGACTCGTTGACGGTGTGCCCCGAATGCGGTGGCCGTCTGAAGAAGGTGTTCTCCAACGTGGCGATCTCGTTCAAGGGGTCCGGGTTCTACGTGACCGATTCGGCGTCAGCGAAGAACTCGGGCTCCGAACCGTCCGGCGACCCGTCCACGGTCGGTTCGGGCGACACGTCGGCTTCGCAGTCCAAATCGGAATCCACGTCGGGGTCCGATTCGACCGCCACCTCATCCACCACGACGGACTGACCCGCCGCCTCGAAGACCGCCGGTCGACGGTTGGTCGACGGTTGGTCGGGGCCTCCTACATTCCCCGCGAACCGATCGGACGGTCCGATCGGCGCGAGGAGGCACCATGTCCCACATCCACCGACGAGCCGACGCCGGGAACCGTCGAGGGCGCTTCCGGGTGATCACCGGTTCCGTGCTGCTCGCGACCGTACTGGCGTTGTCGACGACAGCACCGACGGGAGCAGCGACCGCGGAGGAGACGATCTCGCCCGACCGGGGACCGATCGGTACCACCGTGACGATCCGGGGCACCGTGGAGGCGCCGTGCGCGACCGACGGGTCGGTCACCGCGGAGATCGGCGCGGAATACGGGTCGAGGCCCGACGGCAGCGGTGCGACCACCGCGACGTGGATCGGCACCGGTGAAGCCGTCGCGGGCACGTACACGATCACCGCGACCATTCCCGACCGGATCGGCGATTCCCCGGGAACGGCGACCGGCCCGGGCGACCACCGGATCCACGTGTACTGCGTGAACCCGGCGGTCAGCGTCCATCCGTTCCTGGTGGGCACGACGATCTTCACCGTCGCCGACGACGGCACGCCGGCGACCCCCGGGGTGACCCTGGACGCATCGACGGTGACCGCGGGTGGTCCGGTCTCGTTCTCGGCGGACGGTTTCGCTCCCGATTCGCAGGTCGCCGTCGAACTGCACAGCGAACCGGTCGCACTGGGAACCGTCCGGGCCGATGCGGCGGGTCACGTGGCGGGCACCGTGACGATCCCGTCGGACACCCCCGCCGGTGACCACGACCTGGTGTTGATCGGCACGGACCCGAACGGCGATCCGCTGGAGCTGCGGACCGCGATCACGATCGTCGCCACGTCGATCGGCGATCGGCCGGGCGGGGACGACCACGGCACGTCGACCGGTGGCGCCCCGGTCCCGGCGACACCCGTCGACGCACGCCCGACCTACACCGGCTGACGACGCCGCCGGGCGATCAGGGGATGTCGGAAACGGGTCCGGCGGCACGTGTGTCGCCGGACCCGTCGCGGGTGATCGCACCCAACATGCCGACCAGCTCGGCGAGCACCGCGTCGGATCGTTGCGGGTCGCCCCGCAGATCCCCGGCCAACGTGTCGACCCGTTCCCGGGCGGCCGGATCCAGCGGGCTGCCCCACTGGGAACGCAGTTCGGCGAGGAACCGGGGTGCGGCGCGGGTCAGGGGGTGCCGGGCGGGGAGCAGGTCGACGAGCTCGGCGATCGCCAGGCTCGCCCACACCCGGTCGGCCGCCAAAAGGTCCAACGCCGCGTTGGCGACGACGGCGACATCGAGGTCGATCGCGCCGAGTTGCATCCCGAGCAGTCCCGCCGCCCGGAGGTTGCCGACGGCCAACACGCTGTCGAGAGCTTCGACCACGACGTGACGCTCGAGGCGTCCCCGGGCACGGTGGACCTCGACGATGTCGCCGCGGATCGTCGCCAACGTCCCGGCCGCACCCGCCTCGACCGCCAGCGCCTCGGCCGCACGCAGGTCCGCCAGCGTCGCATCGTCGAGCCCCGCGGCCCGACCGGCCAGACCCGCGACGCGCAGCGACCGTGCCGCGTCCGAACCGGCGCCCTGCGCGACGAGTCGGTCCGCGACCCTCCTGAGGGCGTCCGCCGCGCGTTCGTGCTCACCGGTGACCAACATGCCGAGCGCCTCGACATGGTCGGCCATCGCCGCCACGAGGTCGCTTTCCAGGAGCCCGCCGAGCACCCGCAGGCGTTCCAGACCCCGACGTGCCCGCGCCAGATCGCCGCCGTAGCCGATGCCCAACACGTGGCGGAACACCAGATGGGCCTCGAGGGCCGACGCATCCTCCCGGGCGGCGATGTCGATGGCGTGCGTCAGGGCGACCCGGTCGTCGTGGACCGACACGTAGGTCGCCGTCGCGGTCGCCCGCGCGCGCACCGCCGCCGCCCACACCAGTGGATCGACGACGACACGCGGGTCGTCCGTTCCGGGCACCGACAGCGACGGGTCATCGGGACGGACCTCACCGAGCAGACCCGCCAGGACCACGCCACCACGGGTCCAATGGCCCGCCTCACCCCACGTCTCGGCGGTCGCCGTCGCCAAGATCAGTGCCGAGACCCGGTCGTCACCAACCTCGGCCAACACGGCGTCGACGTTGGCCAGCTCGGCCACCGCGACGCCCAACGCAACCGGGTCGATCGGGCCTGCCAGGTCGGCCCTGACCGCGACGCCGATGGCGCAAAGGGCGGCGGTGACATCCCGGAGCGCCCGACGGTCGGGACGTTCCGACAGCACCGTCCGCACCGCGTCGGGGGGACCGAGTCGGCCCGAACCACCCACGGTCATGGCCGTGACCAGGCCGGTCGCACGCAGCTCGTGGAGCACGGCGGGCGCGGATTCGTCCGGGCCGACGAGCCGGGCCAACACGCCCGGGGTGACGCCATGGGGAAGGTGGACGAGCCGCTGCACCGCTCGTGACGTGGCCGGCGTGAGCCGGGTCAGAGCCTGCCGGACGGCGTCGTGGACGACGCGGGCCGGCGCCGGGGGCGGGTCGACCGCACCCTCGGGCACCGCACCGGGACCGGCGTCGGAACCGAAGATCGTCTCCACGGCGGCGAGTTCGATCGCCAACGGCACCCCGGCGGTGCGGGCACAGACCGTCGACAATCGGCGTCGGTCCCGTGCATGCACCTCGACACCGAGCGCGACCAAGCGGTCGGTCAACAACTCGACCGCGTCGCCGTCGGGTGACCCCGGATCGGGGAACGGCAGCAATGGTACGACGGCCTCGCCGGGATGACCGAGCGCCACCCGCGACGTGGCCAGCACCCGGAGTCGTGGGCACGCCGCCAGGAGCCCCCCGACGATCAACGCGACGTCGTCGCTCGCGTGTTCGCACCCGTCGAGGACGAGCAGCGCTTCGCGGCGTCCGATCGTCGATGCCACGGTCCGCTGGTCCCATTCGGGTTCCCCGGTGGCGACCAGACCCAGGTCCCCGGCGATGCGGGTCGCCACCGGTCCGACCGACGCGCCCAGATCCACGTGGGTCGCATCGGGGAACGTCACCGCGACCTCCAGGGCGAGGCGGGACTTGCCGACCCCACCCAGCCCGACGATCGACACGAGACGGCTCCGGGTGAGTGCCCTGGTCACGGCAACGAGGTCACCGCGGCGTCCCACCAGCCGACCGACCGGTGCGGACCTGCGGGGCGATCGGCCACTCGGCGGTCCGGCCTCGGCTGCCACCCCGGCGAGGTGGCCCATTCCGGCGAGCGCCACACGGGCCCACGGTCGCTCACGGAACGGTCCGAAGACCGGTTCGTTCCAGAGGGACCGGACCCGCCGGTGGTCACCGGATCGGGCTGCGTCGTCGACGACCCACAGGTCCACGGCGTCGGCGGGCAGGTCGAGCCGGTAGCCCTCACCGTCGTGGACGACGACGCCCTCACCCAACGCGTCGCGCAGGCGTCGGACGTGCGCGTGCACGATCGTGGGGGCGGTGGCCGGCGCCTCGCCGTCCCACAACGCCTCGACGATGTCGGCGGTGCGCAACACGACACCTCGATGGGCGACCAGCAGACCCAACAGTTCACGTGCCTGGCGACGCCTGATCGCGACCCCGGGGCCGTCGCCCCGGACCGCGACCCCGCCCAGGACCCTGACTCGTGGTGCCCCGTCCATCGCAGCAGTATCGCCCAGCCACACGCCGGTCCGCGTCGCTCCGCAGCGCGAGCTCCCCCGCGCCGAAGGGGACCTTGGGCTACCATCCCCGCCGCACGCACCCGCGACGTCGAGGAACACCGATGGCCCGAACGAAAACCCGGACCCGTGTCCTTTTCGCCCTCGTGGCGGCGCTGGCGCTGGTGGGCACGTCCTGCTCGGCATCGACCGATTCGGCCGACGGCGGAGACGAGGTCGTGCTCCAGGGCGTCGACACCGTCGAGGTCGACCCGTTCACCGATTCTGTCGCGCTCACCGAGTTCGCGTCGTTCCCGTCCCGGACCGCCGACGCGATCGAAGCGGCACTCGCCGCGTTCGAGGCCGCCGCCGACGCAATGCGCACGATCCCGGGCGACACCCCCGGCCTGTACGGCGGTACCGGCGACGACGCCACCTGCGACATGGCGCAACTGAACGACTACCTGGCCGACGCGGCGAACGCCGACAAGGCGACCGCGTTCGCGCAGACGCTCGGGATCCGGGCCGGCGAGATCGACGACACGCTCGACGGGTTCACCACGGTGGTCCTGAGCGTCGACACGCTCGTCACCAACCACGGCTACACCGACGGCGCGGCGAACGCCTTCGCCGCCGTCCTGCAGGCCGGCACCGCGATCGCCGTCGACGACCACGGCATCCCCCGGGTCAAGTGCGGTTGCGGCAACCCGCTCGCCCCCGCACCGACCGGGCTCGTGTTGAACGACGACACCCCCACCACCGGCGGGACCTGGCCGGGTTGGGATCCCGCCCGGGTCGCGCGACCCGTTCCGAGCACGGGACCCGTGGACGGCTTCGACGTGATCGACCCCGAGACCGGCGAGATGCACCGCATCCCCACCGGGGCGCCGGGTGACGGTTCCGACGAGGGCTGCGTGGTCGACGCCGACGGCCACGGCCCGGACTGCGACCCCGGCGACGAACCCGCCCCGGACACGACGACGCCGTCCACCGACACCCCGGTGACCACCGCGGCACCTCCGCGGACCGACCCCCCACCGGGCACCGACGGTGACCCGACCGGCGACCCCGACGACCGGTCCTGGGAGGTCACCGGCGGCGCCGCGAGCCCGGACGAGGACTTCCGGGTCCGGTGTGCACCGAACGGCCGGTTCCACCCCGTGGCCGGAAGCGGCCCCTACGAGGTCTCCTCGTCGGTGTGCACCGCGGCGGTCCACGCCGGGGTCATCACCCGCGAGCAGGGTGGGATGGTCACGATCCGGATGGTCGACACCGGCGGCCCGATGGACGGCAGCACCGCGAACGGTGTGACGACCGAACCGACCGGCAATCCACGTGGGTTCTTCGACTTCTTCTGATCGACCGGGCCGGCACGGTCGGGACCGACCCGAACACGTCGGCTCGTGTGGATGTTCGCGATTCGTTCGCGCGGTGCCGCGACACTGACGGCGACCGCACCCGGGCACGGGTGACCAACGAACGCCGACGAGGTCGCGCATGGGGACGACACGCGGGTCCGTCATCGAACGGACCGGGCCGGGGGGACCACCGCCCCCACATGCCGCATCCACCGTCGACACAGCGGACACGTCCCACGGAACGCGTATCCGTACCCTGGGGATGTTCGCCGTGCACGTCGACGGGAGGTCCGTCGGGCTGCCCCGGGGGCTCCCCCGTCGGGCGCTCGAGCTCGCGATCGTGCACGGCGGCCACGTCCACGTCGAAGTGGCGATGGAACGGCTGTGGCCCGATGCCGATCCGGTGCGGGGCCGCAAGGGGATCCGCAACATCCTGAGCCGTCTGGCCGGAGTCGGGGCGCCGGTGCTCGTCCGGGACGGCGAGCTGCTGCGCGTTCCCGACGACACCGGGATCGACGCCATCGAGTTCCGGGAGCTCGCCGATCGCGCCGTGATCGAACGCGACGCCGACCTGCGGATCGACGCAGCCACCCGGGCGCTGTCGTTGTACCGGGGCGTGTTCCTGCCCGGCGAACGGTTCCTGGAATGGACCGACCCGATGCGTCAGCGCCTCCGTCGACGTCGGGTCGCGATGCTCGACATCCTCGCCGCCGACGCACGGGAACGGGACGCGACCGACGACGCCATCCGCCTGTCGGAGACCGCGCTGGAAGACGACCCGTTCGACGAGGTCCGTTACCTGGAACTCGCCGAGCTGTACCTGACGATCGGTCGACGGGGCCGCGCCGCACAGCTGGTCGACCTGGCCGACCACGTCCTGGACGGTCTGGGTCTCGTACCCGACGGCGCCTGGCTGCGGCTGCGCCGGAACCTCGGTTCCCGGCGGATCCGCACGAAAGCACACCGGATCCCCCGTCGATCCGGCGTACGCCGAACCGCTGAAAATCATCGGTCCGTAGCGACCTCGAACCCACAAGGAGGACCAGCATGAACGCGACGAACCAACCGTTCCCGGTCGATTCGACGAGCGTCACCACCGAAGCGGCGGTGATCTCGGCCGACGCCACGATCACCTCGGCGACCGTGTTGTTGAGCGAATCGTCGCTCGACGCGGTCTGGGCCGACCTCGAAGGCGATCTCGTACCCGAAGGCGGTGCCGACGACCTCGGTCCGTTCGCCGTCGACTCGACGTCCACGGACCTGTGGATCGAATACACCGAGATCAGCATCGACATCGAGGTCACCGTCGTCGAAGTCACCTACGACGAGCTCGCCGTGTTCATGCCCTACGAGGTGGATGCCGGCTCCACCGACCCGTTCGTCCTGCCCGCCCAGGATTGGGTCAGCTGCCCCGCCTACGACCCGATGACGGCACCGGCGGACTGGACCCTGGACGGTTACGTCACCTACGACGACCCGTTCCTGTTGGACGGGTCGGACCTGTGGCTCACCGATGCCGGCAGCTACTACGACACCTACGACCCGGGCGCCGGGTACTGGGACACCGGTTCGTACTACGACACCACGAGCGCGTTCCTCGACAGCCCCACCGGCTACGGCACGTGGGACGACCTGACCTACGCGTACGGGGACCTGGGCGGCGGCTTCGACTCGACCGGTGCGTACGACTACACCAGCGCCTGGGACCCGAGCGCGGGCGACGCCGCCCACGAGGCGTTCCTGTCGACGATCACCGACGACTACTCCAGCGCCTACGGGGACCCGTCGGACTGGACGTCCTCGGACTCGTCGCAGTTCTGGATGGACGAGTACAACGCGGCCGACGACCTGTCGTGGGACGCCTGGAACAACTCGGTCGACGCGTACGTCGCCGGCGACGACATGGCCGCGTACGACTGGAACCAGCAGTCGCTCGACTGGGGTTCCTACGCGGACGACGCGTGGAGCTACGCCGGCGACTACTCGTCCGATTACTCCAGCGACTACTCGATGTACGACTACTGACCGGCGCCCCGCGCACCCCCACCAATTTCCGCAGGCCCGTACCTGCACGACCCACAGGAGAACCCGTGACCACCACCATCACCGCCGACCAGATCGCCCGCAAGGGCTCCGCCGCCATCGAGGCCTACTTCGCGTCACGCGGCGCCGAGGCCGTCACCGAAGGGGACGGTCGCTACACCATCTTCATTCCCGGAGGTGACGACACCGAGACCCTGCAGCTCGCGGTCGCCTCCACCCCGGCGTCGCGGGGCATCCTGGCCCGGGTCAAGACCCGTCGCACGGTCGCCCGCGACGACTGGCCCAAGGCGCTGCTGTTGTTGAACCGGTGGAACCGGTCGAGCCCGTTGCCCCACGTTGTGCTGGCCGCACGTGGTGATGCCGAGGACGCGATCGGACACCTGCTCGTCGAAGGGCTGCTGCCCGCCTCGCCGGACATCGACGACACGTTCGTCGCGCACTTCATCGACACCGTGGTCGCCGGCGCCCGCCAGTTCTGGTCGAGCGTGGCGATCCGCACGATCACCACCCCGCTGCCCGCGCCGGCCGCAGCCGGGGCGTGATCAGCAGGTGGCCAGATCGATGAACAGTTGTTCCGCGTAGGCGGCCTCGGCGGGTTGGAGCACGGTCGACAGGAAGTCCTGCCACTGGGGCGCCTCGAAACCGTCCAGGTTGGCCATCATGCACCCCAGCTCCGGTTCGGCGATCCCCTGGTAGGCGAACGCGTTGCCGAACTCGGTCGACAGTTCTTCCGGGGTGGCGCAGGCCACGACGATCCGGGCGAACTCGTCGGCGAGGCCCGGATCGTCGAAGGTGACGCCGTCGGCCATGGGTTCGATCCAGTCCAGCAGCGTCGGGTTCGCGGCGAAGCCATCGGCCATGCACGCATCGGTCTCGGCACTGGAGGAATCGAGTTGCTGCCAGGCCACGGCTTCGGCACGTTCCCGCAGGTCGGCCGCCGGGTCGGCGGCGCTGGTGGGGGGCGGCGCGGTCGTACGGTCCGGGTCGGCGACCGCTCCGGCCCGCACGGTGGTCGACGGCACGGCCCGTTCGGTCGTGGTCGACGCCGCGGCCTTGTCGTCGCCACCGGATCCGGAGCGCACGACCAGGAACACGATGCCCGCGACCAACACGACGGCAGCGACGCCGATACCGATCATCACCCTGGGGTCGAGTCCGCCGCCGGGTGGTTCCCCACCCGGTCCGTCACCGACGGACCCACTGCCGTAGCCCGTCGGTGGAAGACCACCGGGAGGAGGGCCACCGGCGTGACCGGCCCCGGCTGCACCCGGGGCGGGCGGTTCGGCGCCGCCTCCGGGCGGGTAGATGGGTTGGGGCAACTCGGCGTCGGTCATCACGAACCTCGTCGTCGGGGAACGGTGGAGCGCAGGCTAGAACGCGAGCGACTCACGAACGGCTCACGGACGGTCGACCGATGAGCACGATCCACGACGAGCTGGTCGCACTGTGCGACGACACCGTCGGTGCGTTGCCGGTCGGTCCGATCCGCGACGCCGTTTCGGCGGTACGGGACCGGTTGTCACGGCCCCTGCAGGTGACCGTCGCCGGTGGGGTCAGCTCGGGGAAGTCGACGTTGGTGAACGCCCTGCTGGGTCAACCGATCGCGGCGGTCGACGCCGGAGAGTGCACCCGGGTCGTCACCCGGTTCACCTACGACCACCACGAACGGGCCGAGGTGGTGTTGCGCGACGGTTCCACCCGGAGCCTGCCGCTGGTCGACGGTGCCCTGCCGACCGAGCTGGGTGTCCCCGTCGACACCGTCGCCGAAGTGGTCGTGTACCTGTCCAACCGCGGGTTGGAGCGGTTGTCGATCATCGACACCCCGGGGTTGGACACGGTCACCGACGAGAACCGGGAACGTACCGAGAACTTCCTGGGGCTCGCGGTCGACGGCACCGGCGCGCGGGCGACGTCGCTCGCGGTCGGGCGGGCCGACGCGTTGGTGTTCCTGATGCCGCACCTGCGCGAGGCCGACGCCCGGGTGCTCACGGGTTTTCGCGATCTGTACACGGGGACGGACCTGTCCGCGTTCAACGCGGTGGCGGTGCTGTCCAAGATCGACCAGCTCGTCCGCGACGGTGACCCGATGGTCACGGCACGGCCGATCGCCGAAAGGATCCGGGCCGAAGCCCGCGGGTCGGTCTCCGCGGTGCTGCCGATCATCGGTCTGCTGGCGGAGACCGCGGCCTGTGCACGCCTCGGCGAGGACGACGCCCGGGCACTCGCCGCCCTGGCCGCGTTCGGTGACGACCTCGACCGCGAGGACCTGTTGATGACACCGGATGCGTTCGCGCAGCACACCGGTGCCGAGGTGTCGGTCCCCGTCCGGACCCGGCTGTTGGACCGGCTCGGTCTGTACGGCCTGGCGGTGGCACTCGGAGCGATCGACACCGGCACGGTCGGCGCTGTCGAGCTGTTGGCCGTGCTGGCCGACCGGTCCGGGTTCGAACCGTTGCGGCGTCGTGTGATCGACCAGCTGGGTGCCCGCGCCGGCCTGCTCAAGTGCCACACCGCGTTGGGTGACCTGCGTCGTATCTCCTACGCGCGTACCGAACGGGCCGACGAACAGGTCGCGTTGCACCGTCTGCGGTCCCCGTTGGACCGCATCGAATTCGACCCGGGGTTGCACGACCTCCGGGTCGCCGACGCGATGCACCAGGCCGCGTCGGGGGCGTTCGCGTTACCCGACACGCTCATCGAGGACCTCGACCGGTTGGCGTCGAACACCGACCCGGTCCGACGGGTCGGTGCCGCGGACCGTGACGGGGTGTCGGCCGCGGCGTTGGCGGCGGCGTCACGTTGGGGACGGTTCGCGAACGATCCGAGACGTCGCCCGGGAGACGCGATCCGTGCCCGTGCGGTCAAGACCGCGTACGAGATGATCTGGCAGGCCGAACAGACGGGAACGGGATGACCGGTTCGAGCCTCGCCCATGCCGTGTCCCGGCACGCAAACCGGGTGCACGCGTTGCTGGGCGCCGTCGCGGAACCGGGCGCTGCCGAACGGCTCGCCGCCGAGGCCCGACGTCGCGAAGCCGGGGTGTCCCGGGTGGTCGTCGCCGGCGACATCAACCGGGGCAAGACCAGTCTGATCAATGCGCTCGTGGATCGGCCGGGGTTGTTGCCGGTGGACGTGGACGTGACCACCGCCGTGCCCGTCGCGGTCGGTTTCGGCCGGCCCGGGACGATCCGGGTGTTGCGTACCGACCCCGACAACGGGGAGACGACCACCGAGGAGGTCGAACCGGACCGTCTGGCCGGGTCGGTCACCGTCGGTGCCGCCGCCCCGGCGGTGACCGGCGCCGAGGTGCTGGTGGATCATCCGCTGCTCGAACGCGGCCTCGTGCTGATCGACACGCCCGGGGTCGGGGGCATGTCGCGGGGCCATCGTGAGATCACGATGGCCGCGCTCGGCCGGGCCGACGCGCTGGTGTTCGTGGTGTCGTCGGTGGAACCGGTCACCCGGTCGGAGTTGGAGTTCCTCGACGAGGCCGGCGAACGCATCTCGAACGTGATCGTCGTCGCCTCCCGCGCCGATCTGGTCTCCCGCGGAACCAACACGGCGATCCTCGACGAGTTCCGTGACAAGGTCGCCACCCTGGCCGCGGCACGTTCGGTGGCCGGGGACACCGCCGCGGCGCAGCGGCTCGGCCGGATCGCGCACGGTGACCCGATCCCGACGAGTGCGTACCTGGCGACCCAGGCGGCCCGCCGCGCCGAACGCGGACGGGACGAACAGGCTGCGGAGTACCGGGCCCGTAGCGGGATCGACACGCTGATCTCGCGTCTCGACGCGACGGTCACCGCCCGCGACGATGTGCGTCTGGCCAACGTGCTGCAGCTCATCGACACGCTGACCGCTCCGGTCGAGGCGATGCTGACCGACCGTCTGGCAGCGCTCGACGGGGACCCGCAGGTGGTCGCCGAACTCGAAGCACGCCGCCACGACATGGAGGTGGCCACCGGCCGGCAGGCCCGGTGGCGCAGCGTGTTGGCTTCGGGGATCTCCAAGATGCAGACACAGGTCGGCCGTGAGGTGAGCCGCGAGCTGACCCTCGTGCGCGACCACTACCGGAACCTGTTGGACTCCGAGGGTGACGACATCGACCTGGACGCGGTCGCCGGCGACCTGCAGGCGTCGTTGCAGGCCGCATGGGTGGGCCTGGCCGACCACGCGGCACGTCGGTTCGACGAGGTCGTCGCCGAACTGTTCGACGAGCTCGCCCTGTCCGGCGAGGGCGGCGTCCTGGGTGAACTGGTCCAACCTCCGGCGCTCGCCTCGTTGCAGACCGGGTCGGGGTTCGAGGATCGTTTCGGCCTGCTCGACGACGCCGTACCGCTGGCGACCCAGGCGTTCCTGTTCGGCAACATCGCCAGCGTGATGGCCGGCGTGTTGGGGTTGGCCACCGGCGGACTCGGCGTGCTCGCCTACGGCATCGGGGCCTCGATCGCCGCGCCGGTGGTGATGTTGCGGCGTCGCCAACGGGACCGTCGACGTTGGATCGGGGAGACCCAGCGGGCCCTGAATGAAGCGCTGTTCGGTCAGGAGGGGCTGGCCCGCGAGCTGACGACCGAGTTGAACCTGCGGATCGTCGACGTCCGCGGCGAACTGGAGACCCTCATCGACGAACGCCTCGTGGCCAGACGCCGCGACCTGGAGACCCGGCTGCGCGAACTGCACGAACTGGCCCGGGCCGAAACGGCCGAACGTGCCGCGGCCCGCGAGGAGACCACCCGGCGGTTGGCCGAGTTGCGTGCCGTGCGCGCCGAGACGACCCGCCTCACCGGAGCGGTCGACGCCCGGATCGAGGCGTACCTCTCGGGTGGGGAGCCACCGCCGGATCCACCGTCGCCGACACCGGGCATCTGATCGACCGGCCGATCAGAACGTCGCGCGCACCGCCACGATCGACGTGCCCGACGGGACGATCACCAGATCGTCGTGGACGACCGGCGGCTGCCACGTCCCCGGGGTGATCCCGACGTGACCGACGACCCGCCCCGTCGCCGGTGCGATCACCAGCAACGACCCGGCGCCGTTGTCGACCACGGCGTGCCCGTCGACGACGACCACCCCGGTCGGGTTCGGCCCGCCGGTGTCGGCCCGGGCCAGGATCGTCCCGTCGGCCGTGTCGATCGTGGTGAGCCCGCCGGACCGGTCGGCCACCAGAACGTGCCGGCCGTGCGCCGCGACGGGGCCATCGACGGGCGCGTCGAGACGTTTGCCCCATCGGGCGGTTCCCGGCCCGGGTTCGAGGCCGTACACGACGCCCCCGGTGGTGGCCACCACACCGAGGTCACCGACGAGCAGTGGGGCGGAGGTGACCGACTCCGGGGCCGGGAACGCCCACGAGACCCGTCCGGTGGCCGGATCGACCCGGAACACCCGGCCGTCGAGGCCCGCCACGAGGACCATGCCCGACCCGGCCACCAGCGGGGCCCGCGCGTTCGTCCCCAGCGGCAGCAGCCACCGCAGCGTGCCGTCGGACCGGTCGAACGCGGCAACCGTCGCCTCGTCGTCGACCGCGACGACCACCTCGCCGGTGGCCAACGGCGCCGGGATGACCGGCGCGCGGGTCGCCGCCCGCCACAGTCCGGTACCGGTCCGAGCATCGACCGCGGACACCGCGTGGTCGGCGGTGCCCACGTACACGCGACCGTCGGCAGGCACCGGCGGGCCGTAGGCGACACCGGACAGCTGCACCCCGCTGCGCCACACCCCGTCGGTTCCGACCCGGTGCAGCGTGGCGTCGGCCGCGGTCACCCAGATGCCGGTCGCGTCCGCTGCCAGCCCGTGCACGTTCGTGCCCACATCTAACCGCCACGTCGTGACGACACCGGTCGGTTCCGACCCGACGGTTCGGAACCGACCGGAGCCCCCCTGCACGGCACGGGCGCACGTCGCCGCGCCGAGAGCGACCACGCTCTTGGGTTCGTCGCGGGTGGCGATCCGGTCGCCGAACCGGGCGGTCATGAGTTCGGTCACCAACGGGATCCGTGACGACCCGCCGACCAGGTAGATCGCGTCGAGGTCGTCGGAGGTCATGCCGGCGGAGTCGATCGTGGCCGCCATCGCGGTGACGGTGATCTCCAGCTGGTCCCGGACCATCTCCTCGAACTGGCGACGGGTGAACACCACGTCGCGGTCGACCATCGGCAGGAGCACCTGGATGCTCGGATACGACGACACGGCCTCCTTGGCCCGGCGGGCCTGGGCGGTCAGGTCGGCGGCGGCGCGGATCCAGCGACGGTCCTCACCGAACTGGATGTTCTCCCACAATTCGGCGTCGATGTCGGCCAGACACGCACCCAGGTAGTCGACCACCAGGTGGTCGAAGTGTTCCCCACCGATGAACTCGTCGCCGCCCGGGGCGCCGACGACCGCGAACCCGTCGTCGGTGCGTTGGAGCACCGCGGTGTCGAACGTGCCGCCACCCAGGTCGTAGATGCCGACGAACCCACCGACCTCCACCCGTTCGTCCACGTAGTGCACGGCCGCGGCGACCGGTTCGGAGAAGAGCAACGGCTCGGCCAACCCCGCACGGCCGGCCGCGTCGACGAGCGCCCGCTTGCGACGGTCACCCCACCGCACCGGGTGGGTCAGCACGGTCGCGGACGGGTCACGGCCGTCGTGGCGCAGGCGTCCTTCGGCGAGGAACACCTCGATGAGTCGCGCCACCGCATCCTCGGCGGCGACCGGGGTGTCGCCCAACAACATCGGAACCCCACCGCCGAGGTGGCGTTTGGGGGTCCGTTCGATCCGGTCGGGGTGGATCTCGGCCTGGTCGTCCGCGGCGACGCCCACGATGAGACGTCCCGACGGGTCCAACAGCACCATCGACGACATCCAGCGGTTGCCTTCGACCTCCAGTGGCGACACGGACCCGTTCGCGGTCGCGCCGGCCGAACGGGAGGTCCCCACGTCGATCCCCAACGCCCATTCGTCCACACCCGAGTATCGCACCTGCGCCACACCGGATCGCCGTCGCCGCTGCATAGGATCGACCGTGTGAGCGCCCCCCGATCCACGCTTTCGCGATCGTGACGACCCCGGCCGCGCATCCCCCGGCCGCGCCCGCCGACGTCGACGAGGCCGTCGAACGGATCCGGTCGGCCGGTGGGCGGCTCACCCCCGCCAAGCGGACGGTGCTGGACGTGTTGTTCGCCGACGGACCGCCCCGCACCGCGGAGCAGATCGCGGACGCCGCGGCCGGCGTGGATCGGTCGATCGTGTACCGGTGCCTGAAACAGTTCGAGGAGCTCGGCATCGCCGCGCACGTGCACCCCGGCCACGGCCAGGCGGTGTACCGCCGGCGGGGGTTGGACACGATCCCGGTGGCGTGTGCGTCGTGTGGCACGGTCGTCGAGGTCGACCGCGCCGTCGTTGCCGGGATGACCGGCGAGGTCCGTGCCCGCACCGGGATCGAGGTCGATCCGGTGCACTTTCCGCTCACCGGCCACTGCGCCGCGTGCCGGACGGTCGCCTGACCGACCGACGATCCGCTTATCGCAACGGAGTTGTGTTAGAAACGACGGGCCGTCGTCGGGCGACACCCGCCCGGCCCCTTCCGAGAGGACCGCCGTGGCCGACCGTCGTCGATCGATCTTCCCGCTCGCCACCGTCGCGGTGGCCGTCCTGTTGGTGCTCACCGGCTGTTCGTCCTCGGGCTCCTCTTCGGCATCGAACCGGGCCCCGGACGGGTCCGCGTCGGACGCATCGATCACGGTCACCGACGCACTCGGGCGTGAGGTCACCGTTCCCGAACCGGTCGAACGCATCGCCGTGTTGGACCGTGGCCCGGCGGAGATCATCACCGCACTCGGACTCGAGGACCACCTCGTGGGAATCCACGAGAGCCTGGTGGACGACCCGCTGTACCCGGACCTGGGAGACCTGCCCGTGGTGGCGACCTGGTCCGAGGTGAACCTGGAGGCCATCGCCGAGGCCGAACCCGACGTGGTGCTGTCCAGCGTGGAAGGTGGCCACGGCGCGATCAGCGACTCGTCACAGCTGGAGGGTTTCGACATCGTCGACATCAAGGTGAACCTGCGCGACCCGCGCACGATGAGCAACGAGATCGCCATGCTCGGCGAGGTGTTCCAGCGTGAAGACCGTGCCGCCGAGCTCGTCGCGTTCTACGACGACCAACTGGCCGTGCTCGCCGAGGGCCTGGAGGGCCTGGGCGACGCCGACAGGCCCGACGTGTTCCTGCAGACCCACCCGGGCCTGTTGAACACCGGCGGGGCCGACTCGGCCTGGTTCGGACAGGTCGAACTCGCCGGTGGCCACAACATCGCCGAGGGCCTCGAGGGCCTGCCCGAGGTGGACGGCGAATGGGTCACCGAAGCGGACCCGGACGTGATCGTCATCGAAGGCAGCGACCTCGGTTTCGGTGTCGACGATGGCGCCACGACGGACGCGCCCGCGTTGCGCGACGAGGTCATGGCCGCCCCCGGGTTGCGGGAAACCGCGGCGGTGGCCGACGACCGGGTGTACGTGCTGCCCATCGACCTGATCTCCCGCCCGGGCTACATCGTCGGCGAGATGTACCTGGCCAAGGTGTTCCACCCGGACCGTTTCGCCGACCTCGACCCCGAAGCGGTGCACGCCGAATACCTGGCGTTGTTCCACCCCGGGGTCGAATTGTCCGGCACCTGGATCCACCCGGCGCTGTCCTGAATGGCCGGGCGGTGCAGGAACGATCGACGCCCCGACGCCGCCGATGGCACCACGGCGATCCTCGCCGCGTACCGGGCGTCCACCCGTCGGCGGCTCCTGCTGGTCGTCGCGCTCGTGGCACCGACCCTGGTGTTCATCGCGCTCGGGCTCGGCGCGGGCACGGTCGGTTCGGGCATCTGGGACAACTGGGTCGAGTTCTGGCGGACCCTGTGGGAACTGGTCTTCGGCGGCGGCCGTGACACGCTGAGCGTGCACCAGAAGATCCTGTGGGACCTGCGCGCCCCGCGGGTGGCGACCGCGGTCGTCGCCGGGACCGGCCTGTCGGTCGCCGGGCTGATCCTGCAGGCCGTGCTGCGCAACCCGTTGGCGTCGCCGTTCACGCTGGGGGTGTCCAGCGCCGCGTCGTTCGGGGCCGCACTGGTCATCATCCTGGGTTCGGGGGTGTTCACCGTGTTCGGCCGGGTCGTCCCCCACGATCTGGTCGTGGGACTGAACGCGTTCCTGTTCGCCGTGGGCGCGATGGCCGTGGTGTACGCGATGACCCGCGTCCAGCGGGTCACCCCGGAGACGATCGTGCTGTTGGGCGTGGCGATGATGTTCCTGTTCGACGCCGGCACCGCGCTCGTGCAGTACCTGGGCCGCCCCGAAGAGGTCGCCCAGCTCGCGTACTGGATGTTCGGATCGCTCACCAAGGCCACCTGGTCGAAGCTGGCGATCATGGCGGTGGTCGTCGCCGCGTCGATCGTGGTCGCCCACCGGTGGGTGTGGGACCTGAACGCGATGCTCTCCGACGACGAGACCGCCCGCAGCGTCGG
>CAZVFF010000018.1:0-17026 GCA_964626395.1 uncultured Iamiaceae bacterium
GTCGACAACAGCGCTTGCGTCGCCGACGCCTCGGATGTGCGCACCCCGACGAGTATCTCCAGCCGTGTGATCTCGCTCGCGTGGAGCACACCCCCTCGTCGGCACTCCTCGAGCACCCGCGTGGCCTCGGCCCTCCCGCGCAGATGGTCGATCAGGACCGACGTGTCGACGAACGTGTCGGTCACGATGACCGCACGGCGTCGAGGCGACGCCCCGTGCGGAGCCGCTCGACATAGGCAGCGCCGTCACCCCGATGGTCCGCAGCCCATGCGCCGGCGCTCGCGTGGAGTGCCGCGAGGTCATCGTCCCGCGACCGGGCGAGTTCGAATTCCGCGTCGATCAGGTCACGGATCAAGGACGCGACCGACCGCCCGGTCCTTGCCGCCACCTCGTCGAGCGCAGCTCGTTGGTCGTCCCGGAGCGAGATCTGCGTACGTTGCATGATGTAATCGTACATCACGTATTTTCCATCCACGGCGCGGGCCGCGTCAGCGGGCTCTACCGTCATCGGCATGGGTTTTGACGTGGGCGGATTCTTCGCCGGGGACGACCGTACGAACAGGGAACGCATGCTGGCGGGTGACCTGTACCTCGCCGAGGGTACGTGGTTCGACGAACGGTTCGAACGGGTCCGTCGCCTGACCGCCGCTCATCACCGGACCTGGACCGAGGATCCCGAGGCAGCACATGGCCTGCTCACCGAACTGCTCGGGCGGGTGGGTGAGGACGTGGAGGTCCGCCCGCCGCTGTTCGTGGACTTCGGGATCCACATCAGCGTCGGGGACCGCACGTTCATCAACTACAATCTGACCGCCCTCGACGTCGCCCCGATCACCATCGGTGCGGATTGCCAGATCGGGCCCGGGGTGCAGCTGCTCACCCCCACCCACCCGATCGACCCGGCGATGCGGCGCGCGAAACTCGAGGCCGCCGAACCGATCACGATCGGCGACAACGTGTGGTTGGGCGGCGGGGCGATCGTGTGCCCCGGTGTGACCATCGGCGTCGACACCGCGGTCGGTGCCGGTGCGGTCGTGACCCGTGATCTCCCCGCCGGGGTCGTCGCGGTCGGCAACCCCGCTCGCATCGTCCGCGAGATCTGAATCGCGAGCGACGCCGCCCACGGCGCCATCGGAGATCGTCCGAACCGACCAGTGCGTCCGTCGACCGCAGCGCAGGGGTCCGGACGAGGTACATCACGGTGACCAACGGTTCCGATCGTCGGCTCCCCGACTCCCGACACGCCACCGGAACGCGCATTGAGTAGTCCCTCGAGCGATTCGAGTAGTGACCACCCTCGACCGCCGGACGTCGGCTGGCCACAATCGGGCACGCGTCACCGGACCTCCGGTGTCGACGACCACCGAGGAGCCGTGATGCCGACCGCCCGCACCGATCGCCGACCAGTGGCCGCCATCGTCATGCTTCTCCTGGTCATCCTGGCCGGCTGCGGGAGCTCGGAGTCGTCGACCGGGTCGGGACCGGCAACCGGAGATACCGCGACCCGGACCCCGGTCGACGACGGGAGCGGCACCTCCGGATCGGCGGCCACCGGCGCCGACCGACCCCGCTCGGCCGGCGTCGACATCGACGAACGCTGGCCCGCCGCGGTGTGGGTTCCGGTGGAGCTCATGGCCACGGGGGCATCGGTGGACGAGGCCGACGGCTGGTACCAGGCCCAGATCACGGGAACGATCGAACGTGACCGGGACGACGTGGTGGCACAGATCACCGAGGTGAACGGGGCGCCCGACGACGAGTCGACCAACGCGGCGGGGACGTTGTCGCTGGTCTACGAGGATCTGTACGACGACCACCTCGTCGTCTACGACATCATCGACGATGTGGCACCCGGGGTGCTCGCGTTGACCGTACGGGTCACGAGCAACTGAACCCACCCACGTCGATCCGGGTCGGGGACGTCCACGCGACTCGGGTCGGCGGGCGACCCATCGGTGCCGCCCGGCCCTACCGGGGCGGCGCCGGATACGCCGTGGCGGTCCGATGGTCGGGGAGCAAGGCTGCGAGGCCGCCGCGTCCGTCGATCCCCAGTTTGCGGTAGACGGCGTGGAGGTGGTTGTCGACGGTCCGCCGTGACAGGTACACCTCCGATGCGATCTGCGCCGATGTCCGGCCCCGGGCCGCGAGCCGGGCCACGTCCAACTCGCGGTCCGACACCGCATCGGGCACCGACGCACCGACCTGCATGCCCCGCCGGGAGGTCGTCCGGGCCCGGACATCGGCACGGCGGGCACCCTCGGGGTCGGCGTCGGCCAACCGTCGCGCCCGCTGGGCGTGTGCCTCGGCGGCGAGTCCGGTGGCGCCGGCGGACGCGAACCGTTCGGCACAGCGCGCGATCTCCACGAGATCACCCGTGGCGACCGCGGCGGTGTGACGGACCAACAACTCCAGGAAACCGCCACCACGGGTCTCGGCGACGGCTTCGGTGAGGAGTTCCACGATGTCGGCGGCGCCGCCGTAGCGCACCCCGTCGTGCAGGGTGACCGCCGCGTACGCGTGATGTCCGGTGGTGAAACCGGCTTTGCCGGCACGCAGGCACGCGGACACGGCCGCTTCGGGATCCCCGTTGTCGAACGCGACCCGGGCGCGTGCCCGGCCGATCCAGATCGCGGTCCACGGATCGTCGCTGCGCGTTGCGCGATCGAACGCGTCGAGGTGGGCCACGGCATCGCCGGTACGACCTTCGTGTGCGGCGACCAACGTCGCGACCGCGACCGCGATCGGTTCGGATCCGAACGGGTCCATCCACGCGTGCTGGGCCAACGATTCGTCGGCGACCTCCGCGGCGGTGGGATCCTCGAGCAGGTCGAGCAGCAGCGTGAGCACCGCCGTGGCGATGCCCCGGTAGCGCCCATCGGCGCGGCGGGATTCGAGGGCTCCGACGAGTTCGATCACCCCTCTTTCGAGCTCGCCGGTCTGGATCCGGGTGGCCCCGCGAACGCCCAGCAGCAGGTCCATCTCGTGGGGGCGTTCGTTCACGACGGCCTCGTCCGCTGCGAACATCGCCGTGAAACGGTCATCGAGATGCCCGACCCGACCGAGCATCGTCAGCGCGTACAGCTCGTTCAGACCCAGGGTCCACCGCGTGATCGGGTCGGCGGCCGCACGAGCCGAGGGGTCGATGTCGGCCAGCAACATGACATCGTCGAATCGTCCCAGCAATGTGCCGAACACCGCGGCTTCCGAACGCAACGACATCGCCCGCAGGGGATCCCCCACACGGTCGACCGCGGTCCGCAGGATCGCCATGGCCTCGGCGGGTTCGCCTCGTTGGAAACCCACGAGCGCCGCACGGTCGAGTGCGGTGGCCACGATGTCGTCCTCGGCGGTGGCCGTGGCGGCAGCGGCTTCCAACGCCACTGCCGAACCGGAAAGATCGCCGCGCAGACGCAGGATCTCCCCGACGGCCCGGTGGGCGCCGTGGTGGGCCCGGTCACCGTCGAGCGCGATGCGCGCCCAGACCAACGCGTGATCGAGGTCGAAACCGGCGATCGCCTCACGTGCCGCCGCGACCCACAGGTCGGGGTCGAGCGGATGTCCGATGGCCGCAGCCCAGGACGCCAACCTGCTGGCTTCGCCGGGTTCCGGGCCCGTGGTGGTGCTCATGTTCACGAGTTCCCACGTGGCCGTCCACCGGTGGGAGGCATCCATCGTCTCCAGGACGACGTCCCCGACCAGCGGATGGTCGACCTTGACCGTCCGCGTTCCGTCGTGATCGACCGATTCGACCAGGAGGCGACGCGCCACCAGCTCGACCGACGATCGTGCCTGGTCCGGCGAGAGCCAACCGACGTTCAACGAACCGGCGATGGTGACCAGATCCAACAGTCGCCGGGAGGCGTCGTCGAGACGTCCGATCCGGCGGCGGATGTACCGACGCGAACGCGGCCCGACGGGCGTGTCATCGGAAGGTTCCAGGCTCCACGTTCCGCCGCTCGCGTCGAGGACGCCGTTGTCCTGTGCGTCCAGGAGCAGTTCACGAACCAGGAGCGGGTTCCCCCGTGCGGTGGAGGCCAACCACCGCCCGAGTTCCGCGGTGATCGGACCGCCCAGGATCACCGCCGCGAGGTCGGCGGTGGTGTCGATGTCGAACGGCTCCAGGCCGATCTCCACGCTCGGTCCGGCACTCCAGAGGGTCTCCAGGCCCGGCGGGCGGGGCGCGCCGTCGCGGACCGCGGCGATGACCGTCCAGGCCGGATCCTCGCAGAGCTCCCGCAGGACCACGATCGACGCGGGGTCCAGGTGCTGGGCATCGTCGACGGCGACGAGGGTCCGGCGATCGGCTGCGCCCGACACGGCCTTGAGTGTCGGAACCAGCTCCGCGCGGTCGGTCACGCCGCCCGCGGGAATCAACGGATGCAACGGCCAGAGCGGAAGGTCCCGGGTGGCTTCGGCGGGTCGCACCTCGACCACGTCCCACCCGAGTGACCGCCGACAACGTCTCGCCCCCTCGCGGAGCAGCATCGTCTTGCCCGCCCCGGCTTCACCGGTGAGGACGACCGCGTCGCCCCGGCGGAGGCCGGCCAGCGAGTCGGCCAACTCGCGGTCGCGGCCGATGAGTTTCGGCACGACCGCGAAGCGTACCAGTCATTCCGGGGGCGATGGATCGGGTCCGATGCCGCCCGGGGCATGCTCCGCCAGGAGAGCTGCCAGTTCACGGCGGCCGCGCACCTCGAGCTTTCCGTACAGCCGGTGGAGATGGTTGTCGACGGAACGGACCGAGCGGCCGAGCTCCGCGGCCACCTCGGCGGAACTGTGCCCACGCACGACGAGTGCCGCGACCTCCCGTTCCCGTCTCGACGGCGCATCGGGGACCGCGGGCGCTTCGTGACGGATGAACGGTTCGAGCTGGTCGAACGCGATGTCGCCGACGGTGACGGCACGTCTGGCGCCCGGCTCGTCGCCCTCGGCCAGTGCGATCGCGGCGATGTCGTGCCGGCACGCGGCAGCCGACCAGGGCGCGCCGTGATCCGCGAACGCCCGGGCGCATCGCACCAGCGCCGCCCGGTCGCCATTGTGCAGCGCGTGCGCGTGATCCCGGAGCAGCGCGACGTGGTCGCATCCCTCGGTCATGGCGACGATCCGGTCGAGCAGTTCGACGGCACGATGAACCGCCCCCAGGCGGACGAGGTCGTGCGCGGTGAGGGCCGCGTAGCCGATGTGGCTGGTCTCCAGCGCCGTGGTCGCCGCGTCGTCGCACTGTCGCGCGGCGACGTCGAGATCGCCCGCCGCCGCCGAGGCACGGGCCTTCGCCCGCCCCACCCAGATCGACCGCCAGGGTTCGGATCCCCGGTCGCCACGTTCGGCGAGCGCGGCGGCGGTCGCCGGGTCACCGGTGGCACCCGCGATCATCGATGCGATCGCCAGCGCGATCGGCGCAGTGCCCAACGGGTCGATCCACTGGTGTTGTTCGACGGCGTCCATCGACGTGGCCAGGGCCCCCGGGTGGCATGCGGTCCCCTCCATGAACGCGAGGATCATCGCGCTGATGCCGCGGTACACCCCGGCTTCGCGTCGCTTGTGGACGACCGCTTCCAGTTCACGACGCCCCACGACCCCTTCGCCACGCAACATCCGCGCCGCCCCCCGGAGCCCGAGGACGAAGTCGAGTTCCTGGGGCCGCTGTGCGGCGATCGAGGGAAACCGGTGCAGGGTGTCGGCGACGAGATCGTCGATGCTGGCCAGGCGACCGACCATGGTGCGCGAGTACAACGCGTTGAGTCCGTTCTGCCAGCGCAGCGCATCGCCGGACCCGTCGGCCCCGATGGGTGGCGGCGCCTCGAACAGCACGTCGTCGAACTCGCCGAGCAACGTGGCCAACACCGCAGCCTCCGAGCGCACCGACCACGCGTGCGTCTCATCGGTCAGATCGGCCTCGACTTCACGCAGGATCCGGATCGCATCCCGGGGGCGCTGCATCGGCAGCGCCAGCACGAGCGCCTGTTGCAGCGCCGCGGTGGCCGTCTCCTCGTCGGTCGTCGCATGGCGGCGTGCGGTCGCGAACGCATCGAGGGCTTCGGGCAGACGGCCCTGGTAGCGGAGCGCGCAACCCAGGCCGAGGTGCGCGGCGAAGCTCGTCGGGTCGGCCCGCACCGCGCGTCCGGCCCAACGTTCCGCCGCGTCGTGGTCGAAGGTCGCGATCGCCTCGTCGGTGGCGCGTCGCCATTCCGCGGCCGTGAGCGGTTCGTCGCCGGCTTCGGCCCAGACCGCCAACCGCGTGGCGTCACCGGGCATCGCGGGGTTCGCACGTCTCGTCGAGACCACCAGCATCCGCAACGACTCACGGCGGGCGCTGCCCGTCATCGATCGGGTGACCACCTCGGCCAGGAGCGGATGATCGATGCGGACCCGCCAGTCGGTCGGATGGTCCGACTGCACGGTGGCCAGACGTCGAGCCTCGAGCGACGGCAGCGCACCGGTGAGATGCTCCGGTACGAGCTGGGGACGGATCTCGCCCGCCACGGCGATCAGGGCCAGCAGATCCCGTTCGGCCCGGTCCAGACGCGCCAGGCGACGCCGGACACACAGGCGGGTGCGCTCACCGATGGCCTGCGTGGCGACGGAGGTGGTCGGGGCGAGCCGCCAGGCACCGCCGCTTCGTCCGAGGCTGCCGTTCTCGACCGCGTCGAGCACCAGCTCGCGCAGCAGCAACGGGTTCCCCCCTGCAAAATCGGTGAGGCGGCGGACCGAACCGGCATCGACCGGGTCGCCGAGCATCTTCTCGACGAGGAGCGCACCCTCGGTGACCCCGAGTGGCTCGAGGGTGATCTCCCCGAACGCGAAACGCGACCACAGCGAATCCAGCGCGGACGGGTACGTCTCGCCCGATCGGATCGAAGCGACGAGTCGGATGTGTCCGCCGTCGAGCAGGTGGTCGAGCATGCCGATCGACGGATCGTCCAGATGCTGGACGTCGTCGACGAACAGGACGAGACGGCGCCCGCGGGCCAACTCGAGCAGGTGGTGTCGGACGTGCCGGGCGAGATCCAGCAGTTCGGTCGGTGGAGCGTCGGGGAGGAGGTGCCGGAACGGCCACATCGAGATCGTCGACGTGGCCTCGGTGGCCCGGAGATGGATGGTGTGGCCTGCACCGGCGGCCGACTGCGCTTCGATGCCTTCCAGCAGCATGGACTTCCCGATACCGGCGACGCCGCGCACCAGCACACCGTCGAACCGGTCGAGCGCGGCCAGCGCCCGGTCGAGTTCGCCTCGTCGGCCGACCAGTGGCGGCGTCGTGATCGATCCGAGTGGCATGTCCGGGCTCTTTCCCACGGGTTCTCCGCCCCGACGCGGGAGCGTGCCGGGACTCTAGAAGCTCCGTCGTGGCCCCCGATTACTCAATCACATCGCCGTACTACTCAGCGCCACTCAGACCACCCCGAGGCGCGCGGTCCCGTGGCACCGACGCGCATCGCCCTGAGTAGATCGGCCCCGGGAATGAGTAGTGGCGGTCCTTGTCGGTCGCCGCCGGTGTCGCCATGATCACCGGACCCTTGTCGTCCCCCACCAACCGAGGAGCCGGCCATGTCCACCCATCGAAGCATCCTGCGATCGTTGCTGGCATGTCTGGTCGTCGGGACCCTCGCTGTGGGATGCAGCAGCGGGAGCGGATCGGACGGTGCCGACACCGGCGCATCGACCGACACGACCACAGCCGCTGGTGACGCCGACGCCGACCCGGGCGACATCGGGACCGAACCCGACACCGACGATTTCGAGGGCGAACCACGCGGCACGGTCGTCATCGACGGGGTGTCCCACGACCTGGCGCTGAGCGACGAGACGGGCATGGCCGGGTGTCACGTCGCCGACGGCTCGGCATCGGCATCCCTGATGCAGTCCGACCAGGGGACCGAGGTCTTCGTGAGCGGATCCGGGGAGGTCTGGGGCGCCGAGGTGACCACGGCGGATGACGGCTTCGAGGCGGCGACCCAGGATCCGGATGTCGCCTCGACAGCGACCTTCGACGCCGAACCCGGTCATCTCGTCGTCGAGGGAGGCTGGGTGTCGGCCACGACCGGCGCCACGACCGAGATCCGTCTCGAGCTGTTCTGCCCGACGTCGTGAGCGTTGCCGTGGTCGACACCGCACCGCGACGCACCCCGAAAGGACGCCCGATGACCGACCGGCACCCCGGAACCCGGCGCTCGCCGATCTTCCTGTCGCTGCTCGCCGCACTCGCGGTGCTGGTGACCTCGTGCAGCACGGGCACCGGGGACTCGTCGGCCCCGTCCACGACGACAGCCGGCGGCGACGGGGGCGGTGCGGCGTCGGAGCCGGCCAAGGAGCGGTTCCAGGACGTCTGGATCTACGAGGACATCGCCACGGTCGACGTCGACGGCGAGATCGTGACGCTGTCCGAGGAGCTGCTGGGGTTCGCCGACGACACCGGCGACGACGTCGACCTGGGTGACGGCGCGACGTTCACCGAGTGGGCCGCGCTGTCACCGGTGCTGCTCGACGGTGACGGGACGCCCCGTGACGACGTCGATGCGGTCGCCGGAGTGGTGCGCAACGGTGACGATGAGGCGGTCATGGTCGTGGCGACCCCCGAGGGTGCCGACACTCCGCCCATCGATCACGACGACCAGGTCGAGCTGGACCTGACCGTGCTGGAGGACACCCTGGCGGTGGACGACCCGCTGGTGTTCTCCACCTCGTTCGCGCACACCTGGGGGCCCGACACCGCCGACGCCCCCGACACCGGCATCGGGTTGTTGACCCACCGCATCGACGAGGGTCGGCTGCGCTATGCGGCCACACCCGGCGGCGACGACGTGGCGGTGACGGCCGAACTGGGTCAGGTGTTCGAAGGCTCGCTCAAGGGACGTCTCGGCGCCAAGCCGCGTGCGGTGGTCGACGGATTCTCGACCGGTGTCGCGGCGTGCGATCCAGCGGAATCGGGCTGCATCGGTGCGATCTGGCAGGCCGTCGGCGAGGGTGCCGCCGCGACGGCGGATCAGCTGCGTGAGCAGCTCTGCGACGGCCCGTGCGACCCGGTGGCGGGGGTCGGCGGATCGGGCGGCACCGGTGGGTCCGGGGGTGACACCGGTGGCGATGGTTCCGGTGCCGACTCCGATACCGGCCCACCGCCGGGAGACGACTGTGTGGTGACCCGGGTGGGGTGCGCCCCCGACGGATCGGACACGACGGCACCCCCGACCACCTCGGCCACGACCCCGCCGCCGACTCCGGAGCCCACGACCCCCGACGGCTCGGACGGCCCCGGCGGCGGCGGTGACGGCGACGAGGGCCCGATCAACGATCCGGGCCTGAAGGACGGCCCACCGATCAACCCACCCGGTCGAACCTACGGCGAACCCCACATCGAGACCTTCGACGGCCACCGGTACGACCTGCAGGCCGTCGGGGAGTTCGTGCTCGCCGACTCGGAGGACTGGACCGTCCAGGTGCGTTTCGTCCCCGTGCGCAACGCCGCGTCGATGACCGGTGTGGTCGCCGCCCGGATGGGTGAGCACGTCGTGGTACTCGACCCGTCTGGCACGGCCGGAATCGCCGAGGAACCCCGGGTGACCATCGACGCGGACGACGTCACCCCCGAGGTGAACGGTGCGCCGGTCGAACATGACGGCTTCACGGTGACCTTCGACGCCGGGGTGTTCCAAGTCGCGCACGACGACTTCGGCATCGTCGAGTTGGACACCTCCGGGTACAACTCGGCCGTCGTCATCCCCTTCGACCCCGAGCGGCGCTTCGTCGGTCTGCTCGGTGACCGTGACGGTCGGGTCGGCAACGACCTGCGCCTGGGGCCCGACGGTGACGTCCTCGTCCACCCGGACGCTGAGATGATCCACGGCGAGTACGCGGATGCCTGGCGGATCACCGACGACGACTCGCTGTTCCCCTACGGCGACGGTGAGTCGACCGCGACCTTCACCGACCGTGACCATCCGCCCGCATCGGCGGCACAAGCGGTCGCCGAATCCCCCGATCTGGCACGGGCCGAGACGTTGTGCACGATCGTGGGGCTGGAGCCCGGCGCCGGTCACGAGGAGTGCGTGACCGACTACACGCTGATGGGCACGGTGGGCTGGGTCACCGCCGCGGCGCGCGGTGAGGTGGCCTTCACCGCCTGGAAGGCCGCCGCGGTCGCGCTGCTCACCGCCGGCGACGAGGGCGGCACCGTGCACGGTTCCTACGACGGGGTGAAGCACGGCGACAAGAAGATCTCCTACGCGGATGACGAGGCGTTCTACCTGTTCGCCCGTGACGAGAGCGACGCCGACATGATCCTGGCGATCGACGGGACCACCGCAGCCGAGAAGTGGCGCCTCGGAGGGGTGCGCGAAGAGTGCCGGCTCACACTGGTCGGTGACGACCGCATCGTGGTCGTGGGCACCGCGGATGGTCCCCTCGGCGTCGACGGGAAATCGTCGTTGACGGTCGTGGACCGCGATAGCGGCGAGGTGGTCGGCTCGGCCGCCTTCGACGATGCACCCACCCACTACTGCCTGCCCCTGCAGGCGATCGGTGAGACCGTCGTCGTGGTCAATGGACTCGATGGGCTGTGGGGTTGGGACGTCTCGGACGCGACCCCGACGAGGTCCTGGGACACCACCGCGGGCGGCGGTGCCTCGGGGATTGCCTCGACCGGCGACAGCATCGTTGTCCACACGAGAACCGGGTCCGAAGGCGCAAGTCGCCTGGTGCTGATCGACCCGGCCGACGGGGCGACCCTCGACACCCTCGACCTGGACGGACGGCGCGGCAGCCACGGCCTGGTCGCCGAGGGTGACCTCGTGGTGGCGACCATCGACCCGCCCCAGGGTGCCGCAGATGCCGTGGGTTCGGTCGTCGCGGTCGACGTGGCGGACGGGTCACTTCAGATCCGCTGGCAGCACGAGTTCGCGAAGGACCACGACGACCCGGACCTCGTGTCCGATCGGGCTCCTGCCTCCGTTGCCCTGGCAGGGACGCGCGGTGTGCTCCATCTGGGCGACGAGTTGTTCGCCTTCGACACCGGATCCGGCGAGGTGCTGTGGCGTCAGAAGCTGGACGACTTCCGCAACACGTCCATCCCGGTGACGATCGTCGGCGATCGACTCTTCGAGACCAGCTTCGGTGGTCCGGTGCTCATCGCGTACGCGATGGAGGACGGTCGCCCGCTGGAGAAGCTGGCGACCGAGGACATCGTCGCTGAGGGCGGATCCCACCGCGAAGTCCATGGGCCGGTCGTCGGGAACCGTCTGCTCGTCGAGGGCAACACGCGGGACAAGCAGTTGCTCGTCACCCTCCTCGACCTCGACACCGTCGCGCCCGCCGGACGCTGACGCTCCACCGACAAAGCAAGGATCCCCGCCATGTCGTCAACATTCCTGCGCCGGACCCTCGTGGCCGGAACCATCGTCTGCGTGGCCCTCTCCGGCTGCGGTGGGAGCGGCGGAGGCGAAAGCGGAGGTGGCACGGAGTCGACGACCACCGCCGGCCGTGCCGACGACACTTCCGGTGGCGACGCGCCGGGCCACACCCTGTCGGCGGACGGGGAGACCAACGCGATCATCACGAGTCTCGAGTCGACCTTCAAGGCCCAGTCCGTCGAGGTCGACGGCGACACCTGGCATGTCCAGCTGCCCGACAAGACGGTCGTGGCCGGGCTCACGGCCTGTCTCAGCATCTCCCGTGTCGTTCCCGACGGCGCGGACGTCGTGGTCCACCAGGGTGGCGAGGAATTCACCTGCGAATGACCGCGGCGTGACGCCGCTGCGCCGGACGGGGCGCGACCGCTGCGAGACACGATGCGTCGGATCCCAAGCCTCCCACACCACGCACGTCCCGTCGCCCGGCCGACCGATACGATGGTTCGGCTCGGCTCCGTGAGCGTGACGACCCGGGTTCGACACCGTTCCGGAACGGGGGTCCGAACGACTCCCAACCGGTTGTCAGCTCGTCTCGTGGGATGAACGGTCGACTACGCGGCACGACCGTCCCGTCCGACGATGCCGGACGGGACGGTCACACCGGACCGGTGCCGAGGGGCGCCCTCGGCCCTTCGACGTGGTTCAGCCGGCGTAGGTCGGCTGCACCGGAACCGGCACGGCCGCACGCGTTCCGTCGGTGCCCGGGGTGGTCGGTTCGGGGACGGTGGTGGCCGGCTCGGGGACCGTGACCGTGGTGGGTGGCGCGTCGCACACACCAACCGTGCGGACGTTCATGTCGATGCCCACGGGACCGTCGATGCCGGAGTGCACGTAGACGTCGATGACGTCACCCGCGTTCACCGGCAACCGCCCACCGCTGCCGAGGAAGGGTCCCTCGAAGGCCGAGGTGTACACGATCAACGACTCGGACTCGGATTCGGGATAGAAGCCCGCGTCGACCGGCGCCGACTGCTCCTCACCCCAGGCGACACCGGAGATCAGCGCCACCGCCTCGGTCGAATCGGTCGCGGTGCGGCCGAGGTCGGCGACGATGTCCCGCGTGGTGGCGACGTTGCGCAGCACGATCTGCCCTTCGCCTTCGGGCAGGCACTCGAGCGAGTCCTCGAAGATGTGCACCGTGTTCGTGCGCACGTCGTCGACGTGCTCGGTCCAGCCGATGGCGAGGGTCTGGGCGGGTACATCCAGCAGATCGATCGGGGTGATGATCCATGCGACGGTGTCGTCCGAGCAGTCCTGGCCGACGCTGCTCGCCACCTTGAGTTCGTGGGACCCGGGCGTGGTCGTGATCGCGGGGACGTTGACCACGGCCGCGCCCGACTGCACCCGAACATCGTCGATGCACACCGTGTCCTCCGGCGGGTGATTCGCCGAGTAGCTGTAGCCGTTCACGACCGTGAGCTCGGTCGTGTCGACCGCGCCGGCCGAGCCGGACAGGGCGGGGATCGCCGCGGCCACCACCAGGGGGACCGCGGCCAGGGTACGGGGGAACTTCATCTCGGACCTCGTTTCATTGTGATGGGTCGCCGACGATCGTCGGCGTCGAGAACTGGTGGGCGTCGCTTTCTCAGCAGTCGAACCGGAACGTCACCGTCGCGTCCTCGCCCTGCCCGGGAGCGGCTTCGAGCGGTGCGTCGTGCAGCTCGATCCGTTCCGGGCCGACCGCGACCGTGCCGTTGTCGAATATCTTGTGGACCTCGTAGCCGCCGTCGTCGCGGTCGCCGAAGAAGATCCTGACGTCATCGCCGACCCCGATCGACTCGTCCACCCAGCGGGTGAATTCGAAGTCGAACTCCGTTCCGTCCGCGGTCGTGCCGTTTCCTCCGGCGGTGAATTCGATCTCGTCGGAGGGAGGTCCGCTCCGCGAGCAACTCACGCTCGACATCTCGGCTTCGGCGCCGTTGATCGTGATATCGAGGTGGCGGTCGTCGTCTGCGGACCCGCCCTCGGTGTTTCCACGTTCCGCGTCGTCCGCCGTGTCGGCACGGTCGCCCGCGCCTTCGGCGGCCACCCCACCCCCGTCGCTGCCACAGCCCACGAGGAACAGCGCAGCCACGACGACCGCCAGCAGGGCGGTCGCCGGCCTGGTTCTCCACTCGGTCCGCATCGCAGCTTCCTCTCGGTCGTCGGTTGCATGTCGGGTCGAGGACACGACCACCGGAACGTCACCGAGTCCCGTGTCGGTGGTGCGAGCTCGATTCGATCCTGCACGGATGCCGCCCGCGGCTCAATGCCGCGTGGTACTCAACTGTGCACACCCGATACTCAGCGCGCATCGTGTTCGTTCACCACTGGTGGCGGCACCACCGCGGGAGTCGGATCGGCCGTGACCCCGGACCCCGGGCGCGTCACCGCCTGCAACCCCGACCGTGTGGCTGGAAAGATCCGAACCGGAGGGTCGACCGTGCGTCAATCGGCCGAGGGCAATCCGTACAGGCGGGCGGCATTGTCGTGCAACACGCCACGTAACCAGTCGTCGCCCAGTCCCAACCCGACCAACGCATCCACGGCGTCGACGTAGCCGTAGGGGATGTTCGGGAAATCCGAACCGAACAGGATCCGGTCGCCGAGGGTGACCAGCCGTGGCCGCAGGTCGTCGGGGAACGGTGCGAACCGTTCGGTGAACGGGGTGAACGCCATCGTGGTGTCCAGGTACACGTCGGGGTACGCAGCGGCCAGGCCGAGGAACTCGGCGTACTCGGGCAGTCCCATGTGGGCGATGATCAACACCAGGTCCGGGTACCGCTCCAGCAGGTGGGCCACGGGGCCGGGGCCGGTGAACCGACCCGGGGCGGGACCCGACCCGGCGTGCAACACCACCGGCACCCGTGCCGCGGCGATGCGTTCCCACACCCCGTCCAGCAGCGGGTCGTTCGGGTCGTAGTCCCCCACCTGGACGTGCGCCTTGAACAGCCCGACGCCACGACCGATCGCCGCGTCGACGTACCGCGGGGCGGACGGTTCGGGATGGAACGTCGCCGTGGGGATGCACCTCGGGTGCGTCGCCGCGAAGTCCGCCGCCCACCCGTTCAACCACTCGGCCATGTCGGGCTTGTGCGCGTACACCAACGACGAATACGCCGTCACCCCGAACGCATGCAGCCGTTCGACACGCGTCCGCTCATCGAGTCGGTAGGTGACCGGCCACTCCATGCCGGTGAGCGGGCCGACATCGTCGAAGTACCGCCACACCTTGTCCATCACCGCGCGGGGCATGAAGTGGGTGTGGACGTCCACGATGCCCGGGACACCCAGCCGATCCGTGAGGGCCCGCAACCGGTCGGCCTCGTCGGGCGGCGTGGTCACGGCCGGGTCAGGATCTCCGGACCGTCGTCGGTGACGGCCACGGTGTGCTCCACGTGCACCGCCCGGGAACCGTCCACGGTCACCGCCGTCCAACCGTCGTCGAGGATCGTCGTATCCCCCGAACCCGCGCACACCATCGGCTCCAACGCCAACACGTTGCCCGCCCGGATGCGCGGGCCGGTACCCGCGCGCGCCACGTTGGGGACGGCCGGGTCCTCGTGCATGGCCCGGCCGATCCCGTGCCCGGTGAACCCCTCGGCCGACTCGTAGCCCGCGTCGGTCACGACGCGGTCCACCGTCGCGCCGTAGTCCCCCAACCTGGCACCCGGCACCAACGTCGCGATACCGGCGGCGAGTGCCTCCTCGGCGACGTCGATCAACCGTGCCGTCGCCGCGTCCACGGTCCCGACCCCGACGGTGAACGCGGCATCGCCGTGCCAGCCGTCCACGATCGCGCCGCAGTCCACGGAGATCACGTCGCCGTCGTCGAGCACCCGCTCGCCGGGGATGCCGTGGACGACGACCTCGTTCACCGACGCGCAGATCACCGCCGGGTAGCCGTGGTACCCGAGGAAGTACGAACGCGCCCCCCGGCGTTCCAACACGTCACGGCCGATGCGGTCCAACGCCGCGGTCGTCACCCCGGGCCGTATCGCGGCGCGGATCCCGTTGTGCATCTCCGCGACCACCCGACCGGCCAGCCGCATCTTCGCGATGTCGTCGTCGGATCGGCGGACGATGCCACCCCGACGGATCATCTCCGTGCGTCGATCACCGCGATCAACCGGGCCGTGACCTCGTCGGCCCCGCCCTGCCCGTCGACGACCTCGAGCAGGCCCTTGTCGGTGTACCAGGAGACCAACGGTGCGGTCTCGGCCTCGTACAGGTCGAGCCGTCGTTGGATCGCCTCGGGGGTGTCGTCGTCGCGTTGGACGACCTTGCCACCGCACAGGTCACAGTTCCACGGGTCCTTCGGAGGAGCGGACGTGGAGTAGTTCGCGCCACAGTCCACACACACCCGACGGCTCGCCAGCCGTTCCAGCACCACCGGCACGGGCACGTCCAGGTCGATCACCACGGTCAGCCCACCCATGGGGGTGACGATCCCGGTGAGCGCCTCGGCCTGGGGCACCGTGCGCGGGAACCCGTCCAGGATGAACCCGCCGCGGGTCTCGTGCGCGTCTCGGAGCTGTTCGTCGACCACCCCGATGATCACGTCGTCGGGGATCAACTCACCACGTTCCATGTAGCTCTTGGCCCGCAAGCCGATGTCGGTGCCGGCCTTGGCGGCGGCCCGCAACATGTCCCCGGTGGAGATGTGGGGCACGTCGTAGTGCTCGGCCAACGCGGAACACTGGGTGCCCTTGCCGGCACCCTGACGGCCCAGCACGACGAGTCGGATTCCGGCGGTCATCGCATCTCCCTTTCGACTTCGGCGGCGCCCGCCATCAGCTGATGAAACCGTCGTAGTTCCGGAGCATCAGCTGCGAGTCGACCTGTTTGATCGTGTCCAGGCCCACCTGGACGAGAATCAACACCGAGATCCCGAAGAACGCCAGCGACTGGCCACCGCCACCGGGCAGGAACTTGGTGAGGAAGTACGCCGGGATCAACGCGATGATCATCGTGAAGATCGCACCGGGCAGGGTGATCCGGTTCAGCACCTTGGACAGGTACTTCTCGGTCTGGGGCCCGGGACGGATGCCCGGGATGAACCCGCCCTGTTTGCGGATGTTGTCGGCCTGCATCGGGGCGTTGAACTGGATCGAGTTGTAGAAGTAGCAGAACAACACGATCAACAGGCCGTAGATGACCAGGTACACCACCGAAGTGGGTGACACCAGATAGTCGTTGATGAAGTTCTGGACGCTGTAGGCCCAGTTCTGTTCGGGTACGCCGTCGGCGTCGGTGTGCACCGGCAACATCTGGGCCAACACCAACGGCAGGTACAGCAACGCCGAGGCGAAGATGATCGCGATGATCCCCGATGCGTTCGTCTTCAACGGGATGTAGGTGGACTGGCCGCCGTACATCCGGCGGCCCACCACCCGTTTCGCGAACTGCACGGGTATGCGCCGTTGTCCCTGTTCGAAGTACACGATCGCCACCATCATCACCAGGAACACGCCGATCACGGCGGCCATGATGAACCAGCCCTTCTCGGCTTTCACCGTCCCGAAGTCGACGGGCACCCGGGAGGCGACCGCCACGAAGATGATGAGCGACATGCCGTTGCCGACACCCCGCTGGGTGATCGTCTCACCCATCCACATCAACAACGTGGCGCCGGCGGTGAGCCCGAC
>CAZVFF010000019.1:0-17023 GCA_964626395.1 uncultured Iamiaceae bacterium
GCACCAGTGCTCCCGGACCGGTGCCGTTCTGGAACTCGGCGACCATCGCGTCGCGGGCGCCTCGGGCCAGGCCCCCGTGGTAGCAGGAGATGTCCACGCCGGTCTTGGCGGTCAGGTACTCCGCCAGACGCACCCCCCAGGACGCGAAGTGGGTGAACACGAGCACGCGTTCGTCGGCTGCGAACACCGAATCGACGATCTCCTCGAGACGTTCCAACTTGCCCGAACGCCCCTCCAGGGGCTCGTCGTCGCCGGTGTAGGCGGCCGGGTGGTCGCAGATCTGTTTCAGGGCCGTGATCGCGGCCAGGATGTGACCCTGGCGTGCGGCGCGGTCGTCGGAGGATCCCTCGCTGCGGGCCACCACCGCGTCGAGCACCGCCTGGTACAGGCCGATCTGTTCGGGGGTCATCGAGCAATGGTCGAGCTGGTCGATCCGTTCGGGCAGCTCCGCGGCCACCGCCGGTTCGGCCTTGGTGCGACGGAACACCAGGATCCCGTTCAACGCCCGCAGGGCACTCTCGGCGGCCTCGTCGCGGCTCGCCGAGGAGTGCGACAGCTGGGAGATGAACGTGGACCGGGACCCGACCAGACCGGGGTTGGTGAAGTCCAGGATCGACCAGAGGTCGCCAAGGCCGTTCTCGATCGGGGTACCGGTGAGCGCCAGCCGGGTGCGCGACGGCAGTCGGCGGAGCTGTTGGGCGGTCTCGCTCGCCGGGTTCTTGATCGCCTGGGCCTCGTCCAGCACGACCCGTTCCCAGGACAGCGCTGCCAGCCCGTCCATGTCGCGCACCGCGGTGCCGTAGGTGGTGATCACCACGTCGGCTTCCTTGACGACCTCACCGAGGCTGTCCCGGTCGGCCCGGTTCGGGCCGTGGTGGACCACGACCTGCAGGTCCGGGGCGAACCGGGCGGCTTCGGAGGCCCAGTTCGCCACGACGGCCGGTGGGGCGATCACCAGGGCGGGACCGTTGCCCCGCACCGCGGCCAGGTGGGCCAGCATCACCGGGGTCTTGCCGAGACCCATGTCGAGCGCCAGGCACCCGCCCAGTTCGGCGGTGTGCAGGAACTCCAACCACGCCACCGCTTCGGCCTGGTAGGCACGCAGCTCGCCGTGGAACCCGTCGGGCCGGGTGGCCGGTGCCTCGGGCAACGACCGGGCCGCGTCGAGCAGCTCGCCGGCCCAGTTCGTGCCCGCGATGACCGTTCCCCCGGCCAGCGAACCGCCCTCCAGGCCGAGGGCCTCGCGCAGGATCTCCGCACCCGACAGTCGGGTCTTGTCGGCACGTTCGGCCAGGGCCGCGGCCGCGGCCTCCAGGTCGACCTTGTCCAGTTCGACCCAACGCCCGTGGGACTGCACCAGGGGGCGGGCCTGCGCGGACAGTTTCGCGATCTCCGCCGCGGTCAGTTCCACATCGCCGAACAACGCCGACCACGACACGTTCGCGAGCTGGCGGGCGCCGACGACGGTCTCGTCGGTCGGGTCCGCGTTCAACCGCAGCGTCGGGGCGACGCGTTTGGTGCTCATCGCCGGGACACGGACGTCGAACCCGACGCCGATCAGCAACGGACCGGTGACGGTCATCAGCTCCCAGGCCTCGTCCTGGGACAGGATCACCTGACCACGCCGGGCCGCGCCCGGTCGCTGCAGGGCGGGCAGCAGACGTTCGACCCGTTCGAGCTGCTGGGTCAACTTGGGATGATCGACGATCGCGACCTCGACGGGGACGAGGTTGCCGTCGGGGTCCGGTCCCAGCACGGACAGGTGCCAGGCACCGACATCGTCGGGCGGCTGCATCTCGACCACCAGGCGTGCCCCGGTCAAACCCGACACCGGTGACGCCCACCGGTTGAGCTTGCGCATCATCTCCGAACCGGCCCGGGTCGGGGCGTCGAAACGTTCGCCGTCCAGGTGCGCACCCAACGCCTCGACCAGATCCGACGCGTTGCGGATCGTCGGTGGTTCGGCGACGGTCTCCATGTTCGACGCGGACTGTGCCGCGAACGCGTGCACCATCGCGCCGAGCGCGTCCTGGGTGGTGTCGCGGGGTTCGGCTTTCGGGGTGATCGCAGCCACCGAACCGGGTAGCTGGTCGGCGAGGGTGGTGATCAGGTCACGCTCGACCAGCGCCGGGGACCACCGCACCGAATAGGAGGTGCGGCCGTTGTCGCGCCGCCCGTGGGCCTGCATACCGGGGGTGACCTTGCCGTCGATGACCAACCGGACCGCTTCGACCGCGACCCGTCCCAGCCACCGGGCGCTCGCCCCGACGGGTCCTTCTTCGTGGCCGGCACCCAGTTCGAGCAGCCAGCCGAGCGCGTCGGCCACCGGCAACGACAACGCCGGGGCTTCCGCCCCCGAAGGCAGCAGGATCGCACGGTGGTTGCCCCAACCCTCCTCGGGCGCGCCGGTCGCCGCGATCAGCTCGCCGAGCGCGTCGGCCGGGGTGGGGGCGAGTCCGGGACCGCCACCCCAGGCGACGATCCGCCCCGCCGACCAGGACGTCTGCAGCAGTGGTTCGGTGGCCAACAACGTGGCTTCGCCGTCGCGGGTGCCGAAACGTTCCAGTGCGGCCACGAGCCGGGTCCGTTCGCCTTCGAAGTCGGCGACGACCTGGGCGCGTTCACCACCACGGAGATGCTTGAGGGAACCGAGGGCCTCCTCGGTCTCCTCGAGCAGTTCGTTCAGCACGTCGCGCCACGACTCGGGGTGCGCTTCGAGCACGGCGAGTTCGGCCTCGGTCGCTTCGCCCGCCGCGGCGGACTCCGCGTACCAGGTGAGCTGCGCGCGGGTGGGTTCGGTTGTCTCTTCCCCATGGGAAGGATTCAGCATCGCTGGTGCTCCATCGACGGTGTCGACGTTCGTCTGTCGGACGTGGGGGAGCGGATCCCGCTGTGTTCACCCACGCCGCTCGCCTTCCGATCATGACCTGGGGTCCCCGTGATCGGCATGGGATCCGCGAGCACGGCCATCCTACCGTGCCCGATACGTTCCGGTGCAAGCACCACCGTGGTGTGGCGGAGCGCATCGTCCGGCGGCGCCCCTGGTGTTCGACCGACCGGGGCCGGGTGGCCGGATCCGCCCGGCCCGACAGGTCGGAACGACGGTGAGTCGACCTGTAAGCGGGGTTCTGTCCGGCGGGTCCCGGCCGGTTTCCCGGTCGGTCGCCGCCTGGGTGACCATCCATCTTTGCGGTCCACCTGGGGATGAGGCCGGGCCGGCCTCCCCGTCTCGACCTTGCTCCCGGCGGGGGTTACCGAGCCGCCCGGGTCGCCCCGGACGCTGGTGCGCTCTTACCGCACCGTTTCACCCTTACCTGTGCGTCACGTCGCCGTGACGCCATCGGCGGTCTGTTCTCTGTGGCCCTTTCTTCCGACAGGTCGCCCCGTCCTGGCTCGCACCAGCACCGTGCCCTGGGGAGCCCCGACTTTCCTCGGCTCCGCCGGTGTCGCCACCGGAGGGGCCGCGGTCACCCGGCCGACTCACCGTCGGCTCCCAGTCTAGGCCCTCGGGCCGGCTCCGGTGGTCGTCGAATCCGGACGGTCAGTCGCCGGAGTCGTCGCCCGATTCGGCGTCGCCGTCCGCTGCGTCGTCGCCTTCGGCGTCGTCGGCCACCGCATCGACCGATGCTGTGGCCGGCAGCGCGTCGCGGAGCGACAGCAGGGCGTCGGGCAGTGCCGCAGCCGGGTTCTCCCGGTCGCCCAGCAGACGCCACAGGTAGGCCTGACGGGAGTTGGTCGCGCCCACCGCCATGATCCCGGCACGCAGCTCGGGGGTGACCAACGACGAGACCGCGATCGTGTCGGTGGCCGCACCGGTGGCCTCCAGCTCGGCGGCCAGTGCGATCAGCTGGTCCGAGGACGCGGCCGCATCGGCACTCTCGGTGCCCGGTCCGATCAGTTCGGTGTCGAGGTAGTCGTTGGTTCCGGTGAAGGCCTCGCCGCCGGCGTCGCGGGTCAACTGCTCCAACGCGGTCGCGTTCGCACGGTGGTGGTCGGCGAAACGACCGGCCCAGGTGCGCGCGTCACCGTCGAGATACGTGGCGGCCACCATCGTGCCGTAGAAGGCGGCGAGGGAGTGTTCCAACGACGTCGCGGTCCGCAGCACGGACCGTTCGGCTTCCAGAGCCGCGGGGTCCACGGTCGTGGGCGGCGCGGTGCCGGGCGCGTCGGTGGACGGGATCGTCCCCGAGAAGTTCACCACCGACGAACCACCACAGGCGCTCAGCGCCGCGGCACCGACGGCGACGACGCCGCCGGCGAACAGGAACTGGCGTCGGGACTTGTCCGGAGTGCTGGTCACGATTCTTCTCCCGTCGAGGTCGCTGCGTCGTCATCGGTGGCTCCGCCCTCCGCGTCGGCGCCGTCGTCGTCGGTCGCCCCGGTGTCGTCCCCGGTGTCGCCGTCGTCGCTGGATTCCTCCGCCGGCGGGTTCGGCGCCAGGTCCGACCGGTCGAACGCGTCGTCGCCGGTCTGGGATTCGGGGATCGCGTCTTCGGACGGGAGTCCGTTTCCGCCGTCGAAGCTGTTGGCGACCGCCGACCATGCCACGGCCTGCGCGGCGTCGGTGGCCAGGATCTTCGCGGCCAGTGCCGCCAGTGACGGGCTCGTCAACGTGTCGAACGACGCCTGGTAGGTGGCGGCGAACTGGTTCTCCAACCCGGCCAGGAAGGCGGCTTTGCCCGCGCCGCCCGGAGCCGCGGCCAGACCCGGGCCGAACCGGTCGAGGAACGCCTGGTTCGGCCCGTCGGGGGTCTCCCCACCGCCGGCGGACACCATCTCCGACAGTGCCTGGGACTGCGCGGTGTGGTGGGCGGCGCACGCGGCCGCCAGGTCACGGGCCGCGTCGTCGAAGCCGTCGGCGTCCCGGGCGTCGGCGTACAGCTCGGCGGCGGCGAGCTCCAGGCTCATCAGCCAGGAAGCGGTACTGCTCTCCACGGGGCCCGTGTCGTCGTCGTCGGCGGCTCCGGCGTCGAGCAGACCGCCGAACGGTCCGACGGTGGCCCCCAGGGCGACGGCGGTGCCGCCGGCCAGGGCGAGCGCCTGACGTCGGGTCGGTCCCCGACGTTGCGGGTCGGTGTCGGGGTCCGAGTCGATTCCACGCGGGTTGGGCGTCACGTTGCTACCTCCGGGAGAACAGGACGGGTACGACGGATCGAACGCTCCGGTGCGGGTCCGAACCGGGTGCCGTCACGGCATAAGGTGTATTTGAACCGGACCGCTCGGGCCAAGTCGCGGCCCGTGGGTGTGGGCGGGTGCGGCACATCAGAAGTCCAGTCCGGACAGTTCCGGGTACCATTCACGAGCCCGTTCGACCGCCCGCCGCCACCGGTCGCGATCGGTTTCGGCCGCGGGTTCCACGACCCGTTCGGGGCGGAACAGCGCCGCGGTCTCGGTCTCGTCGGCCCACAGGCCCGTCGCGATCCCGGCGAGGTGGCCCGCCCCCACCGTGGTCGCCTCCCGTTCGGGGGAGACCTCGATGGGGCGTCCGGTGGCGTCGGCGAGGGCCTGGAGGAACGTGGTGTTCGCGCTCATGCCGCCGTCGACCCGCAACCGGTCGATCGCGAGCCCGCTGTCGGCCACGGCGGCCTCGACCAGGTCCGCACCCCGGTGCGCGATGCCTTCGAGCACGGCGCGGGTCAGTTGCGCCCGACCCGTACCCCGGGTGACGCCCAACAGGGTCCCACGGGCGCCGTAGTCCCACCACGGGGTGCCCAGGCCCAGCATCGCCGGCACGAACACGACGCCGTCGGTGCTTGCACAGGACGCCGCGACCTCGTCGGATTCGGCGGCGGTCGCGATCACGCCGAGGTCGTCGCGGAGCCATTCCACGTTGGTTCCGGCCGACAGGATGATCCCTTCGAGGCCCCACTGGATCCGACCGGCCCGTGAGCGGGCGACGATCGGGAAGCATCCGCCCGGGCCCCGGCTTCCGAACGTCGGGCGGGTCTCGCCGACGCACATGTCCAACATGCCGCCGGTACCGAAGGTGATCTTGGTCTGGCCGGGTTCCACGCAGCCCAGACCCATCAGTGACGCCTGCTGGTCGCCGGCGATCCCGGCCAACACCGGTGCGCCGTCGAGCGCGTCGAGCGGTCCGATCTCGCCGGTGGAGTCCACGATCCCCGGCAGCATCCCAGCGGGGATCCGCAGCCGTTCCAGCACGGCGTCGTCCCACGCGGCGCCGCCCGGTTCGAGCAGTCCGGTCAGCCCGGCGTTGGTGGTGTCGGTCACGTGCAGACACCCGTCGGAAAGCACCCAGGCGACCCAGGTGTCGACCGTGCCGAAACACAGGTCCCGTTCCCGTTCCGGGTCGAAGGTGTCCAACAACCAGGCGACCTTGGTCGCCGACAGGTTCGGTGCCAGGGAGAACCCCTCGGCGTTCAGGGTCAGGCATTCGCCCACGGTGCGCAGATCCTGCCAGCCAAGGCCGGGGCCGATCGGTTCGCCGGTTCCCCGGTCCCACACGATCGTGGACGCACGTTGGTTCGCGATGCCCACCGCCCGGACCCGCCCGGCGTCGCCCAGGGCGCTCCGGGCGACGGTACGTACCGCGTCGGCCATCACCCCGGCGTCGAACTCGACGAGTCCCTCGGCGGGGGTGTCGGGCAGGATCGGCAACCGGTGGACGTGGCCGACCGTTCCGGCAGCGGACACCACACCGGCCCGCACGCTCGACGTACCCACGTCGACGACCAGGATGCTCACCGAACGGTCCCGTCGACGGCGGGCCACACCGGGTCACCGAACGCGGAAGGCAACCCGAGTTTGCCCGGGTTCAGGATCCCCACCGGGTCGAGTGTCGACTTGATGGCGGCGAACACGTCCAGGCCGCCGCCGAGCGCGTCGGCGACGAACCGTGACCGGTTCAGGCCGACGCCGTGGTGGTGGCTCAACGCGCCACCCGCGGCGAGCACCGCACGGGTCCCGGCCTCCCACACGGCGCTGTAGTAACCGTCCCGTTCGGTCGGTTCGACCTTCGCGGCGAACGTGAAGTACAGGCACGCCCCGTCGGTGTAGGCGTGGGACTGGTGACAGCTGGCGACCAACGTCCCCGGCACGGCCGAGATCGCCGCGGTGGCGTCACGGTGGATGGCCTCGAGGTCACCCCAACGTCCGGCGACCTCCATCGTGTCGACCACGTAGCCCTTGGAGATCAACGCCTCCAGGGCGGCGACGTCGTTGCGGTGGGTCAACCAGTTGCCGACGATCTCGTCACCGTTGTCCAGACGCTCACCGTCGCGGGTGCATTCGGCGTCGACGACGGCCATCGCGGCGTCGATCACGCCCGGGTCACCCTCGTCGAGCACGATGACCAGGTGGCGGCCCTCGACCCCGAACCGGTCGGCTTCGGTGATGTCGTGCAGACGCAACACCGCGGGGGTCGCGCCCCGCTGCAGCGCACGCCTGCACGCGTGGAGCGCGGCGGCGAAGTCGTCGAACGCGTATGCGGCTCGCCGTTCGGCGTGCGGGGCGGGGTGCAGAGCGAGTCGGGCGCCGGTGATCACGCCCAGGGTGCCCTCCGACCCGACGAACAACTGGTTCAGGTCGGGTCCCACCGCCTGGCGGGGTTGGCCGCCGGTGCGGATCGTCCGCCCGTCGGCCAGCACCACGTCGAGGCCGACGACGATGTCCTCGATCTTGCCGTAACGGGTCGAGTACTGACCGGCGCCCCGGCACGCCAACCAGCCCCCGACGGTGGCCAGGGTCATGGACTGGGGCCAGTGCCCGACGGTGACGTCGTGTTCGGAACGCAGGACGTGTTCCAGCGCGTCGCCGAACGTGCCGGCGGCCACGTCCACGATCATCGAGGTGGTGTCGACGTCGACGATGCCCGACAACCCGGTCAGGTCCAGCACCACACCACCACAGACCGGCACGGCGGCGCCCAGCACGCCGGAACGCCCGCCCGATGCGGTCACCGGGATCCGGGCCTCGTTGCAGATCGCGAGCACGTCGGCCACCTGGGAGGCGTCCCGTGGGGTGACCACCGCCGCGCCCAGGGCGGCGACCCGACCTCCGGTCGCCCAGATCATCGCCTGGGGCCACCAGTCGCGGCTGTGTTCGGCCCGCGACGCGGCGCTGGTGTCCACGTCGGCGCCGGTGTCGGTGAGCCGTCCCAGCACGGCGTCGTCGAGTTCGGCGACGAAGCCGTCGGTCGGTGCCAGTGCGGCGGTGGCGTCGGCCGGGCCACCGGCGATCTCGATCGGCGGGGTGACCCGACCCGGTGGTGGAGAGGTGCTCATCGGCCCCGAACGCTACCGGGTCCGGAGGTCCGCGTTCTCCGGTTCGTCCGCGTCGACGCCGACCGGCTGCCCGGTGGCGGGCAGACCGGGGGTCCGACGCTCGGTTTCGATCAGTTCGCGGTAGTGCGCCACCTGCGCGGCGCGGGCGTCCTCGTCGAGTCCGAGGTCGGCGGCGATCAGCCCGGCGACGTCGGCGGCGGCCTCCGCGGAGGCGTCACGGGCGAGCAGACGGGCCCGGGTGCGGCGCGACAGCACGTCGTCCACGGTGCGGGCCATCTCGTAGCGGGCGGCGAACACCGCTTCGGCCCGCAGGTACGGCAGGCCGGCGACCAGGGGGCGACCCAGGTCCGGGTCCGATTCGACCATCGCCGCGACGATGTCGGCGTCGGTGCCGTAACGACCCACCAGGTGTGCGGTCACCTCGGGTGCCGGCCCGGTGTCGTGTGCGCCCGGTTCCAGCAGCGCCTCGTGTCCGACAGCGCCGTGCAGCGCCAGTTTGCGGGTCGGGCTGCGGGGCACCTTGCGGTCGGGTAGTTCTGCTGCGACCGCGTCGATCGTGTCGACCGCCATCTGGCGGTAGGTGGTCAGTTTCCCACCGGTGATCGTCACCATGCCCGACGGAGCGACCTGGACCCGGTGGCGTCGGGACAGGTCCTTGGTGGCGGCCTTGGCCGACGAACCCTCGGCGACCCGGACCAGGGGTCGCAGCCCCGCCCAGGTGCCCAGCACGTCGTCGGGCCCCAGGTGCGTGGTGAGTACCGCGTTGGCGGCGTCCAGCAGGTAGGCGACGTCGTCGGCGGTGCACTGGGGGTCGTCGGGGTCACCGTCGTAGTCGGTGTCGGTCGTGCCCAGGTAGGTCAGGGCCGGGGTGCCGTCGGGGTCTGCGGTGTCGTACCAGGGCACCACGAAGATCGACCGTTTCCCGGCGGCGGGCAGCACCGCCGCGATGTCGTTGCGGACCTTGTCCCAGGGCACGGCGATGTGGATGCCCTTGGCCGGACGGATCGAATCGGGGTGGGTGCCTTCGTCGAGCGCGCGCACGTCGTCGGCCCACACGCCGGTGGCGTTGACCACCGTGCGGGCCCGGATCGTGAAGCGGCGCCCCTCGTCGGAGGCCTCCACCGCGCGGATGCGTCCGGCGGTGTCGTGGATGACCCCGACCATCGCCACGTGGTTCGCCACGTGCGCCCCGTACGCGATCGCGGCGGTGCGGGCCAGGGTCAGCGTGAGACGTGCGTCATCGGCGCGGGCGTCGTAGTACAGGTAGGCCGAGTGCAGCTTGTCGGGGCGCACGGTGGGGAAGTGCGCGATCGCCTCGTCGGCATCCAGACGCTTGTGGAGCTTGCCGATCCGGGCGCCCCCGGTCAGGTCGTAGGCCCACATGGCCAGCCCCAGGAACCGGGCCAACTTGCGGGGCACCGGCGAACCGCGACCGGTGAGCACCGGCAGCAGGAACGGCAGGGTCTCGACCAGATGCGGCGCGTTGCGCATCAGGATCTGGCGTTCCCGCAACGCCTCGTACACGAGCCGGACGTCGCCCTGTTGCAGGTAGCGCAGGCCGCCGTGGATCATCTTCGACGACTTCGACGACGTCCCCGAAGCGAAGTCGTCGCGTTCGATCAGCCCGACCTTCAGACCCCGGGCGGCGGCATCGAGCGCGCACCCCGCGCCGGTGACCCCGCCACCGACGATGAGCACGTCCAGGGTCTCCGAGGCCATGCGGTCGATCGCCGCGGTCCGGTCGAACCATCCACGGGTCGTCATCGTCGGTCCACCCCGGGCGTCGTCGTCTGCGGTTCACCTGCCACACCGTCATCGTAGGACCCGTCGGACCCGCAGACGCATCCGTGGTGTGGACCACCGGGGTCCGATCCGGGCCGTGGGCTGGACAAAAGTCACAGTGAACCGCGATAGTGGCTGACGCTCTTCCGCTGTGGAACCGTCCCGCGTCGGGAACGGTGCACCGCGGTCGGACCCACCAAGCCACGACCATCCGGGGAAAATGCGACCCTCGAACCTGCCAACGACGACCAAGCAGCCTGCCTGGCACGCCCGCGCGGCGTGTCGGGGTCTGGATGCGTCGATCTTCTACCCCCTCGAAGACGACGAGGAGGCGATCGCCGCCGCCAAGGCCGTGTGCGACCAGTGCCCGGTGGCCGGGGCGTGCCTGGAGTACGCGCTCGAAGTGCGCGAGAAGAACGGTGTGTGGGGTGGTTGCACCGAACGTGACCGGCGCCGGATCATCCGCCAACGACGCCGCAGCGCCTGACACGGACGGTTCCGCCGGTGTGATCACACGTCGGTAGATTCGATCCCCATGGCAGACACGGCATTCGACTCGTCGGGCGGCTGGCCCGGCGTACTGGGCACGCTCACCGCCGGTGACGACCTGCCCGGACCGACCGCCGAAGCGGCGATGGCCGAGATCCTCGCCGGGAACGCCACCACCGCGCAGATCGCGGCGTTCATGGTGGCGTTGCGGATGAAGGGTGAGACCGTCGACGAACTCGGCGGCCTGGTGGACGCCATGCTGGGCGTCGCCCCGACCGTTCCACTGGCCGACCCGGCGGCCACCGTGGACGTCGTGGGCACCGGCGGTGACCGGGCGCACACGATCAACGTGTCGACGATCGCGGCGTTCGTCGTCGCCGGAGCCGGTGCGAAGGTCTGCAAGCACGGCAACCGGGCGGCGTCGTCGTCGTGTGGCACCGCGGACGTGCTCGAAGCGCTCGGCGTCGCGATCGACCTGCCCGCCGACGGTGTCGCCCGCTGCGTCGCCGAAGCCGGGATGGGTTTCTGTTTCGCGCCCCGGTTCCACGCCGCGTTCCGTCACGCCGGACCGCCCCGACGGGAACTGGGGATTCCCACGTCGTTCAACGTGCTGGGCCCCATGACGAACCCGGGTCGGGTCCGCCGCCACCTGATCGGCCTGGCCGACGCGACGATGGCCGAACGGGTGCTGGGGGTGCTGGCCGACCGGGGAACCCGCCGGGCGATGGTCGTCCACGGCGACGACGGCCTGGACGAGGTCACCACGACGACGACCACGACGGTCACCGAACTCGACCACGGCACGATCACCACCTGGACGCTCGACCCGGCCGACCACGGCATCGAACCGGCGGCACCCGACGACCTGCGCGGCGCCGACGCGGCAGGCAACGCGGCTTCGGCCCGGGCGGTGCTCGCCGGCGAACGTGGCCATCACCGCGACATCGTGACGATCAACGCCGCCGTCGCCCTCGTTGTCGCCGGTCTCGCCGACACCGTCGCCGACGGCCACGCGTTGGCGGGCCGGGTCCTCGACGACGGTCGGGCGGCGGGTGTGCTCGACCGGCTCGTCACCGTGTCGAACGCGGCCGCGGCGGGTTCCTGAGCGGTCCCGGGCCGACCCCGGGTCGGTCAGGCCCCACCCAGGCTGAACATCGCCTCCAGGTCGTGGCGGGAGTACGCCCGGTAGGCGACCATCGACCGGGTCGAGAGGATCCCGTCCAACAACGCGATGTGGCCGGTGACCACCTCGGCGAGCTGTTCGTGTTCGCGGACCCGCACGATCGCCACGATGTCGGCGTCGCCGGCGACCGAGTACACCTCGGCGACCCCTTCGACGTCGGCGAGTTCCGACGCGAGGGCCGCGATGCGGTCCGGTCGGGCGGAGATGAGAACGAACGCCGAGATCATCGCGGTGAATCTAGCGCCGGGCCGGGGTCGTCCCCGTCGACGGTCGCGGTCGTCTCGACGACCCCGGTCGAGGCGTCCCGGACCGCCCGTTCCAGTTCTCCCAGCCGGGTCGCGATCGCGCCGATGGGATCGCCGGTGACGTCCATCGTCGGTGTCGCCTCCTCGGCCTCGACGATGACCGTGACCCGTTCGAGGAGTTCCTCGATCCGGTCGGCGTCGTCGCGGAGGGCCCGGACGACCTCGCGTTGTGCGTCGAAGTCCAGCGAACGCGACGCCACCAGGCGGTCGTCCAGGGTGATGACCTCGGCCTCCAGGTCGACGGCGAGCCGTTGGGCCGCGGTGTCGCCGTGGCGACGTTGATGCCGTGGTCCGCCCCGGGCGACCCGTCGGGCCTCGGCGGCCAGGTACCGCAGACGCCGGTGCAGGCGAGCGTCCGCGGTGAAGTTCACCAGCCACATCACCGGCGCGCGGGTGCGTTGGCGCGGGCTGACCCGCAGCCGGCGGCGGAGCCGGCCGACGATGAGCGCCAGCACGCCGACGATGACGAGCGTCTCGATGACGATCCGGCTGTAGAGGATCGTGAGGGCCTGTCGCACACCCCGGACGCTACCGTCCGGGCGAGTCCGCCGGGTCCGACCGGACGGTGAACCGGTCGATCCGGCGTGCCGGTTCGGCCAACACGCCGTCGACGTGGACGATGCGCCACGGTGACCGGGCCCGCTCCAGTTCGGTGACCACGCACAACCGTTCGTAGACCTCTTCGCGCGGGATCGGCCCGTCGGGCGGTTCGACGGTGGACCCGACCGGTCCGGCGGGGTCCACCGGCGCGTCGCCGGGCGCCCACGCGCGATGGAGACGGCCGTGGACGATCTCCGCGCCGGCACCGTCGGCGCGGCTCACCACGACCCGTCGCGCGCGCCGCCACGCTTCCAGACGTCGGATCCGGTGCAGCCCGGCGGCCAACGTGGCGGCACGGTCCCGCACCTCGGCGGCCTGTTCGAAACGTTCGGCGGCCGCCAGCCGGGTGATGCGATCCCGTAGCGGGCCGAGCAGCAGGTCGGGTTCGTCGGTGAACCCGTCGCGGATGGTGGCGCACAGCTGGTCGTAGTCGGCCGCGGACACGTCGCCCGCGCACGGGCACACCGCCACGCCCAGTTGCGCGGGGGCGCACCGACCCGGGCCGGACCCGTCGCCCAGGCCGTCCAGGGCGAGTTGTCCGCTGGCCGCCGCCAGGCGGGCGCGTGTGATCCTGGCCGTGCAGCGGCGCAACGGCACCACCGATGTGACCGCGTCGACGACCCGGTGCGCGGCCCCGGCCGAGGTGAGCGGACCCAACCAGGTGGCCGTGGCCGGGGGCGGGGTGCGGGTGACCGACAGTCGCGGGAACGCCTCGTCGGTCAGGCGAACGTAGGCCATCGAACGCCACCGGGTGGCCTGCGAGTTGAACCGGGGCAGGTGCTCGGCGATCAACTCGACCTCGCGGACCGCGGCGGCCAGGGGGTGGACGCACGTCTCGTGGTCGATCGTCGCGACCGACCGGAGCAACGCCCCGATCTTGCGGCGGTCGTCGGAGGAGAAGTACGACCGCACACGGGCCCGCAGATCGGTCGCTTTGCCCACGTACAGCACGTTGTCGGTGGCGTCACGGAACAGGTACACCCCGGGCGCGTGGGGCAGGGTGTCGGTCAGGCGCAGTTTCGCCGCCTGGGGGTGTCCGGCCAGGCGTGGCAGCACCAGCAGGTCGGCCAGTCCGGTCACCCCCCAGCGACCGGCGCGGTCCAACAACGACGCCAGCAGGTCCGCCGTCGCGAGCGCGTCGTCGAGGGCCCGGTGCGACGGCCGGTGATCCAGGCGCAACGCTTCGGCCAGGGTGCCGAGTTTGCAGTCCCGCACCTCGTCACGCACCAGACGGCGGGCGAGCGCCAGGGTGCACACCGACGGGTTCGCGAACCGTTCCCGACCGCATCGTTCGAGTTCGGCGGCCAGGAACGACAGGTCGTACCGGAGGTTGTGACCGACGATCACCGCGTCGCCGACGAAATCCACGCGCTCGTCGGCGACGGCGTGGAACGCCGGGGCGCCGGCGACGGTTTCCGCGTCGATCCCGGTGATCCGGGTCACCGCGGGTGGGATCGGTCGTCCCGGATCCACCAGCGTGGAGAAGGTGCCGTCGCACACGCCGCCGCGCATCCGCACCGCGCCGATCTCGGTGATCGCGCCGACCGATGCGGCCTCGCCGGTCGTCTCGACGTCGATCACGCAGAACGTCGTGTCGACCAGCGCGGCACCGAGTTCGTCGAGGCTGCGTTGCGCGGTTCCGGTGGCGGCGGGCATGACCCCGAGGACCCTAGCCCGAACATCTGTTCGTCGCCCGGGCGGCTTGGGTGGGCCCCGTCGCGGCCCGGTACGCTGGCCGTCGTGGCCGAAACCCGTTACCGCTGCCGGATGTGTGGGAACCTCACGCGTTTCGACGTGACCACGAGCCGCCGCACCCGCGCGTACCACCACTTCACCGTCGGTGGGGACCTCGAGATCGAGGACACCGAGGTGCTCGACGAACACGTCGAGTCGGTCGTGTGTCGTTGGTGCGGACCGTCGGCGATCGTCGACGAGGTCCCCGTTGACGAGGCGACGGCCCCGGCCGACCGCGAGCCCGCACCGTGACGTCCACCGTGGTGGACGTGCGCCTCGACGACCCGCTCGTCGACCACGAACCACCCCGGGTCGCCCACATCGTCGCCCGCGAGAACGACGCCGACGCCGACACCCTGGTGACGACCGCGTACATCGAGGGCACGCCGCTGGAGGCGCTGTGCGGCGAGGTGTTCGTGCCCAGCCGGGATCCCAAGTCGCTGCCCCCGTGCGAACGTTGTCTGGAGATCGTCCAGGAGATCCTCCGGATGCGTGACGCGTTGGGCTGACCCCACCGCCGACCGCGACCGCCACCGCCGTGCGTCATCTGCTCGTCACCAACGATTTCCCACCCAAGGTGGGGGGCATCCAGTCGTACCTGTACGAACTGTGGCGGCGACTCGACCCCGACGACGTCGCCGTGTTGACCACCCCGTACCGGGGCGCCGGCACCTTCGACGCGGCACAGGAGTTCCGGATCGTGCGGGACCGCGACCCGGTGTTGGTGCCGCACCCGGGGCTGGTCCGACGGATCGACGCGTTGGCCGCCGACCACGGCGCCGAACTGGTCGTGCTCGACCCGTTGCTCCCGCTCGCCGCGGTCGGCCCGTACCTGCAGCGCCCCTACGCGGTCGTGGTGCACGGCGCCGAGGTGACCGTGCCCGCTCGGATGCCCGGGGTTCGTGCGGCGATGGGACGCATCCTGCGCGGTGCGGAACTGGTCGTGGCCGCCGGTGCGTTCCCGGCTGCGGAAGCCGAACGGGTGGCCGGGGGGCCACTGCCCGTCGCCGAGATCCCCCCGGGGGTGGACACCGACCGGTTCGGGGTTCCCGACCCCGGTGAACGTCGCTCGTTGCGTGCTCGCCACGGCGTCGACCCGGACGCGCCGCTGATCGTCAGCTTCTCCCGGCTGGTGCCCCGCAAGGGCATGGACGTGTTGATCGGCGCCGCGGCGCGCCTGGCCCCCGAGTTCGACGGTCTGCAGGTGCTGATCGGCGGATCCGGACGCGACACCCGACGTCTGCAACGGATCGTCGATCGCACCCGTGCACCGGTCCGGCTGGTCGGCCGGGTGCCCGAGTCCGACCTGGCGGGCTTCTCGGCCATGGCCGACGTGTTCGCGATGTGCTGCCGGAACCGCTGGTTCGGGCTGGAACAGGAGGGTTTCGGGATCGTGTTCCTCGAAGCCGCCGCCTGCGGGGTGCCCCAGGTCGCCGGCGCCAGCGGCGGGTCGGCCGACGCGGTCGCCCACGGCGACACCGGCCTGGTGGTGGCCGACCCGTCCTCGGTCGGGGAGGTCACCTCGGCGTTGCGGCGGTTGCTGTCGGATCCGCAACGCCTGTCACGGTTCGGGGCGGCCGCACGTACCCGGGCCGTCGACGAGTTCGACTACGACATTCTCGCTGGCCGACTCGCCCGGGCCCTGGACGGTGCGGGGACGTCGGCGACACCGCCCCGGTGAAGCATCCGACCCGACCGACGGTGCGGACGGCGTGGGCGGTGACGTGCGTGTTCGCCGTCATCCAGGCCGCGGCCACGATCGCTCCCGACGGTGCGGCGGCGACGGTCTCGGTGGCGTGGTCGCTGGTGGTCTTCGCCGTCGGGTCCGGGATGTTCCTGTGGGCGTTCCTCGTCGCGGCGGACCGCAGCCGCGACGAACCGGTCACCGTGGCGGGAGTGGTCTGGCTGATCGGTTCCGCGCCGCCGACGATCGCACGGTCCCTGCGGTGGGCGCTGGCCGTACAGGTCGTCGTCGCGGTCGCCGCCGCGTCGATCCGGCCGTTCTCGGCGGTCGCGTTCGGGGTGCTGGTCCCCATGTTCGGGCTGGGCACGATCGCCTGGTACGGGGCGCGCCGGGGGGTGTTCGAACTCGTCGTCCGACCGGATCCGCCGCCGTCGGACGATCCGGCCGATCCGGTCGGGTCGACCGTGGACGAACCCACCACGGGCCCCGACGTGGTTCCCGGTGCGGCGTCCGAACGGGCCGACCCCGACGATTTCGACCAGCTGTTCCGCCGTCGTCGCAGACGCCGGGGCGACACCCCGGAGTGAACCCGCGCCGGCGTCGGGCACGCACGACGGCCCGGCCGGCGACCGGCTAGCCTGATCGTCCCCGACCGTGATGGACGGGAGATCGTGCACCAACCGGTTCGAGGAGGACCACCGATGGCAGACCACTCGGTGCATCGCGAGACGTTGATGATCGCCGCGCCGCCGTCCACGTGCGTCGCGGTCGCCACCGACGTCGAGCGGTATCCGGAATGGGCCGACGAGATCAAGGAGGTGACCGTGCTCGAGCGCGACGGGCAGGGTCACCCGCTGCGGGTGGCGTTCCGCGCCGCCGCGTTCGGCCGCAGCACCGACTACCGACTGCGGTACAACTTCTCGGGCCTGCCGGACCGGGTCTCCTGGGTGCTCGAGGAGGGGGACATCACCCGCAAGCTGGACGGGTCCTACCAGTTCTCGCC